>JANOAQ010000551.1:0-2587 GCA_031411195.1 Burkholderiaceae bacterium
GGTGGTCAGAGGCGTGGCGGCATTGCTGGTGTTGACGATGTCCACCGAGCCGTCGGCCTTCTTCACCAGCCAGGTCCAGCTGGAGCCGAAGTTGCCCACGGCGCTCTTGGTGAAGGCTTCCTTGAAGGCCGCATAGCTGCCCCACTTGGCGTTGATGGCTGTCGCCAGGGCGCCGGTCGGCTCGCCGCCGCCGTTGGGCTTCATGCTGTTCCAGAAGAAGGTGTGGTTCCACACCTGGGCCGCGTAGTTGAAGATCGGCCCAGAAGCCTTCTTGACCACGTCTTCCAGCGGCAGGCCGGCGAACTCGGTGCTACCGACCAGGTTGTTCAGGTTGGTGACATAGGCCTGATGGTGCTTGCCGTAGTGGTACTCGAACGTTTCGGCCGAGATGTGCGGCGCCAGGGCGGTGGTGGCGTACGGCAGGGCGGGCAGAGAGTAGGTCATGGAGGCGTCCTTGGCGGGGATGGTGCTGGCTGCGGTTGGGCTGGCACCTGGGTTGCGAAGATCGAAGCTCGCCATTGTAGGCAGCGGGGGCGCCTTTGCCCGGCTCAGGGATTTGTAGGACGGCGCCGCTTGCGAGCCACCGCGGGCGCCGCTTCAAGCGATGCACCAGCCGATCCCGGCGTGACGTTGAGCACCTGCACGGCGGCCCGGCCATCGGCCCACTGCGCGCTCAGTTGATCGCCGGCCCGCAGCCCTTGCGCCTGTGTCACCGGCCTGCCGCTGCCATCGGCCAACCAGGCATAGCCCCTTGCCAGCACCTGGTGCGGGTCGTTGGCGGCCAGGCGCAGTGCCAGCCGCTCATGCATCTCACGATGCAGATGCAGTTTCAGGGCCACGGCGGCACCCAGGCGGGTTGCGAGTTCGTCCAGGCGACGTTGTCGACCGGCCAGCGCAAACGCGTGCGCTTGCTGCAGGCGGAGCAGCATCCGGTCAAGGCGTGCCGATTGCTGGTCCAACAGGCGGGCGGGCCGGCCCATCTGCAGCGCCAAGCGGTCCAGCCGCTGGGACTGTTGGTCCAGTCGCCGGCCCACGGCGCGCTGCAGGGCCTGGCCCAGCGCCTGAAGTAGGGCCAGGGCATCTGCACGCACGGGGGTGGCCAGTTCGGCCGCCGCGGTGGGCGTTGGCGCCCGCAGATCGGCGGCCAATTCGGCCAGGGTCACGTCGGTCTCGTGGCCCACACCGCACACCACCGGCAGTGCACTGGCCGCCACGGCGCGCACCACGGCCTCGTCATTGAAGGACCACAGGTCCTCCATCGAACCGCCGCCACGGCAGACGATCAGGACGTCCACCTCCTGGCGCGCATTGGCCAGGGCAATCGCCCGCACCAACTGGGCTGGCGCATCGGCGCCTTGCACCGCGCTGGGGTAGACAAGCACCGCCACCTGCGGCGACCGGCGTGCGATGGCCGTCAACACATCGTGCAGGGCAGCTGCCCCCAGCGACGTGACCACGCCTACTTGACGAGGGTGGGCTGGCAAGGCCCGCTTGCGGGCCGGGTCGAAGAGGCCGTCGCTGGTCAGGCGGTTGCGCAAACGAAGAAACAACTCATAGAGCGAGCCATCGCCCAGGCGCTGAAGTCCTTCGACCACGCACTGCAGTTCGCCCCGCGATTCGTAGACGGTGATGCGGCCACGGACCTCGACTTGCTGGCCATCGGCAGGGCGAAAGTCAAGCAAGCCGGCAGCCCGGCGGAACATCGCGCAGCGCAGCAGCGCGGCCTGGCCCTCGCTGTCCTTCAAGGTGAAGTAGCAGTGCCCACTGGCCGCCCGGGTGAAGCCAGAAATCTCACCTCGCACCGTCACTGCACCCAGGCGCGACGCCAGGGCATCGGCCACGGCCAGCATCAGGCCGGCCACGCTCCAGGCGCGCTGTGCCGGCGCCGCTGGCCCCGCAGGCATCAGTGCCAAGACACGCCCCAGGCGAAGCCCGCATTGACAACCGGCAGCCGCGTTATTCCACAGCTGGCCCACCCAGGCATGACACGCCTCGCCTGCCCGTCACAGAGTTGTCGCATTGGTGCAAGTAATTGATTTTGCTGAGATTTTCGCTGCCTAAAAAAGCAGCAATCCAAGGCAAGGCCAATGAATCCGTGGGTTTTGGACACCGCCAAGGCACTTGCCCACAAACTTATCCACAGCGGCAGTGGATGGTTGGCCACCACCCGGAACACCGGCCTGACAGTGCAACCGAACGGTGCCGGCCAGCTGTGCGGCGGGGGCCATAATCCTGCCCACAGACACCCAGCCGCACATACATCCGCACATACAGCCGCACACACAGCCGCACACACAGCCGCAGTGCATTGGCAGCGGGTGCGCCGCCCCTTCATCCAACCACCCTGAGCACCAAGAGGCCCCCGTTGCTGTCGATCATACAAGCCGCTGGTTGGCCGATCTGGCCCCTCATCCTGTGCTCCGTGGTGGGCTTGGCGCTGGTCATTGAGCGCCTGTTCAGCCTGCGCCCCGCGCGGGTGGTGCCTTCCACCCTGCTCGATGAAGTGTTCGGCGTCAGCCGCAACAGCCTGCCGCCCATGGATGTGGTGAACAAGCTGGCCGAGAACTCGGTGCTGGGGCAGGTGCTG
>JANOAQ010000552.1:0-4084 GCA_031411195.1 Burkholderiaceae bacterium
CCTGCGGCAAGACCTGCAACTGGCGCGGTTGGCGCCGGCATTGGCGGGCGCCCCCGGCGCTGCAGCGGGCACCTTGCAGGCAGACGCCGAGCCCGAGCCTTGAGCGCGCGCTACAGCGCCAGCTTGTGGGCCTGAAGCGCCAGCAAGCCGTCGAAGATGAGCGAATCGATCAGCTCGTGCTCGATGCCCAGCCAGGGCGCCACCTTCCAGGCCGCGCCGCCGGTCATCAGCGTCAATGGCGGCTCGCTGCAGCGCTGGCTCAAGTGGCGGTGCAATCGTTCCATGGCGCCGGTGATGGCGTAGGTGCCACCACTGGTCAGGCCGTCGCTGGTGTTGGTGGGAAAGTCGACCACCTCGCCGGTGGGCACACGCAGGCCGGCGGTGCCGCCCTGCAGGGCACTGAGCATGATGCCGTGGCCGGGCAGGATGACGCCGCCCAGAAAGTGGCCCTCGGCATCGAGCGCATCCACCGTCACGGCGGTGCCCACCATCACGACCAGGGCCGGGCGCGGCCGCCCGCGCGACAGCACGTGGTGCCGCGCGCCGATCTGCGCCACGAAGCGGTCGGTGCCCAGGCGGCCGGGGTGGTCGTAGCCGTTGCTGACGCCTGCGCCATGGCTGGCGCTGACCACCCAGCGCGGCGACAGGTCCCACAGCTCCAGTTGTTCTTCCACCCGGCGGCGCACCGCATCGCCGGCCACATTGCAGCCGAGGATGGAGCCCGGCTGCGGCAACTGGCGCCATTCGGTGTCGGCCATGGCGTCGATGTTTTCGAGAAACACCGCGCCTTGCGCCAGCAGCACCGCACCGGGCTGAGGTGAGGCGTAGTGGGCCCACTTCAGGCGGGTGTTGCCGATGTCGATCGCAAAGAAGCTCATGGGGCGCGGGCCGGTGGCCAGGGAGGGCGGGCGCAGCCGAGGCCTGCGCACCAGGGCGCCTATCCTAGCCGCATGCGGCCGCTGTCGCGGCAGTGCATGTCCGGGTGGCGTTGGCTGGGTAGGATGGTGCCATGCACCCACTTTCACCGGCCCAGGCGGCCGCCCTGATCCCCGACGGCGCCACCGTTGCTACCGCCGGCTTCGTGGGCGTCGGACATGCCGAGGCCGTGACCCGGGCGGTGGAGGCGCGCTTTCTGGCCAGCGGCCACCCGCGTGACCTGACGCTGCTGTATGCCGCCGGCCAGGGTGACCGCGACAGCCGGGGCGTCAACCATTTCGGCCACGCCGGCCTGGTCAAGCGGGTGATCGGCGGGCACTGGATCTCGGCGCCGCGCCTGGGCGCGCTGGTGCGGGCCAACGCGATCGAGGCCTGGAACCTGCCCCAGGGCGTGATCGCCCACCTCTACCGCGCCATAGCCGGCGGCAAGCCGGGGGTGGTGACGCGCATTGGCCTGCACACCTTCGTCGACCCGCGCCACGACGGCGCCCGCCTCACGCTCTGCACAGCGGCCTCGGCCATCGAGCCGCGCGTGCAACTGGTGCAACTGGGCGGTGAAGATCAACTGTTCTACCCCTCCCTGCCTATCCAGGTGGCCCTGATCCGCGCCACCACAGCCGACGAACGCGGCAACCTCAGCACTGAAGAAGAGCCTTTCCACCAGGATCTGCTGGCCATCGCCCAGGCGGCGCACAACTCGGGGGGCATCGTCATCGCGCAGGTCAAGCGGGTGGTGCCGGCGGGCAGCCTGCTGCCCAATTCGGTGAAGGTGCCGGGCATCCTGGTTGACCACCTGGTGATTGCCGACGATCCCGAAGACCACCGCATGACCTTCGGCAGCGACTTCGACCCCAGTTTTGCCGCCGCACCCGCCACCCGTCCCGCCCGCAGCACGGCCCCGGCGGCGCTGCTGCCGCTGGACGTGCGCAAGATCATCCAGCGCCGCGCCTTGATGGAATTGCAGCAACTGCAGCGCCCGGTGGTGAATCTGGGTGTGGGCATGCCTGCCGGGCTGGGGGCGGTTGCCCATGAAGAAGGCTTCGACGATTTCACCCTCACGGTGGAATCGGGCCCGGTGGGCGGCACGCCGGCCGACGGCCCGGCCTTTGGCGCATCAGCCTGGCCCGAGGCGGTGATCGACCACGCGGCGATGTTCGATTTCTACGACGGCGGCGGGCTCGACATCGCCTTTCTCGGCCTGGCCGAATTCGACCCGCAGGGCAATGTCAATGTCAGCCGCTTTGGCAGCAAGGTGTCGGGCGTGGGCGGCTTCATCAACATCACGCAAAGTGCCCGGCGCGTCGTCTTCATGGGCACGCTCACAGCCGGTGGCCTGCAGATCGCCACCGGTGACGGGCGCCTGCAGATCGTGCGTGAAGGTGCCGTCAAGAAGCTGGTGCCCATCGTGGGCCACCTCAGCTTCAACGGCCCCTACGTGGCTGGCCTGGGCCGCTCTATCACCTACATCACCGAGCGCGCGGTATTCGAGTTGCGTGATGGCCAGTTGACGCTCACCGAAATCGCGCCCGGCCTGGACCTGCAGCGCGATGTGCTGGCCGCCCTGGGCGCACCGGTGCGGGTGGCGCCCGATCTGGCGACGATGGACGAGCGCCTGTTCCGCGATGCACCCATGGGCTGACCTGCCGGTGCGTCGCCCCCCTGATCACACCGAGGAGACAACGATGGTGAAGACGGTTCGAGGCATGGTGGACGAGGCGCTGACCCTCGTCACCACCTACAGCGTGGACGAGGCGCGGGCACTGCACGGCCAGCCGGGCGTGCAGTTCGTCGACATCCGCGACCCGCGCGAGTTGGAGCGCGAGGGCGCCGTCCCCGGCGCCTTCCATGCGCCGCGCGGCATGCTCGAGTTCTGGATCGACCCCGAATCGCCCTACCACAAGCCCATCCTCAACCAGGCCAACACCCGCTACGTGCTGTTCTGTGCCGGGGGTTGGCGCTCGGCGCTGGCAGCGCGCGTGATGCAGGAGATGGGCGTGCAGGGCGTTGCCCACCTGCACGGTGGTTTTGGCGCCTGGAAGGCGGCGGGTGCACCGGTGGTCGAGCCCCTGCCCCGCGCGCCCAAATCCGTGGCCTGAGCGGCGCGGTGCCGACCAGCGGCACACGCCAAGGGCATTCATCCAGCGCGCACTACGCGCGCATCAGGGTGCTCTTGCCGAACAGGCTTTCGATCAAGTCGACCGCCAGCTCGGCAGTCTGGTTGCGCACGTCCAGCGCGGGGTTGAGTTCCATCACGTCCAGGCTGGCAAGACGCCCCGTGTCGGCGATCATTTCCATGCACAGCTGGGCTTCGCGGTAAGTGGGGCCACCGGGCACCGTGGTGCCCACGCCGGGGGCGATAGCGGGATCGAGAAAATCCACATCGAAGCTCACGTGCAGGTGGGTTTGCGCGTCGAGCGTGGCCAGGGCCAGCTCCATGGTGTGGCGCATGCCCATCTCGTCGATGTAGCGCATGTCGAACACCTCCAACCCCACCTGGTGCACCAGGCGCTTTTCGCCCTCGTCGACCGAGCGGATGCCGATCTGGCGCACCCACTTGGGGTTGATGGCGGGCACCTGGCCACCGATTTCGATCAGCGCCTGGGGCCCCAGGCCGCACAGGCAGGCCACCGGCATGCCGTGCACATTGCCGCTGGGCGTGAGCACGTCGGTATTGAAATCGGCATGGGCGTCCAGCCACAGCACACGCAGCTTCTTGCCCGCCTCACGGCAGTGGCGTGCCACCGCGCTGATGGAGCCCAGGCCCAGGCAGTGGTCGCCGCCCAGCAGGATGGGCAGATGCCCGCCGCGCAGTTCGGCCAGCATGGCCTCGTGCACGGCCTGGTTCCAGGCCACCACTTCATCCAGATGCCGGTAACCGTCCACTGGCGGCAGCCACGGGTTGGCCGGTCCGGCCAGGTTGCCGCGGTCGTGCACGGTCAGGCCGTGGCCCTCCAGCACCCCCCGCAGGCCGGCCACCCGCAGGGCTTCGGGCCCCATGCTGGCGCCGCGGCTGCCGGCGCCGATGTCGGTGGGGGCGCCGATCAGGCTGATGGCCGGGTAGCGCATGTGAAGTTTCCGTTCAGATGTCGACGGCCAGATCGCCGGTTTCGGTGGGTGTGGCATCAAAGCCGTAGTGGTTGGCCAGGTA
>JANOAQ010000553.1:0-3333 GCA_031411195.1 Burkholderiaceae bacterium
CGATGTTCGAGACCATGGTGGCCTTCACCCTGGCTGAGCACCTGGGCGGGCTGAGCTACCAGCCGGCCCAGGGCCCGGCGGGTTATGCGCGCCTGCTGGCCGGTGGCCGCAAGCCCGCGCCCACCCTGGACGGCCACGTGGCCATGCTGCCCTACACAGCCGAGCATTGGCGCAAATTCTTCAAGCACGTAGGGCGTGATGACCTGGCCGACAAGTACGCGGTGGACGACCGGCACGCCCGCAACGCCCGGGTCAAGGAGATGTACGCCGACATGGCGGCCATCACCCGCACGCTGAGCACCGATGCCCTGCTGGCGCTGTGCGGCGAGTTGGACATACCCGCCACCCGCATCCACACCATCGACAGCCTGCCCGATCATCCGCACCTGCAGGCGGTAGGCCTGTTTCAGCCCCAGGTGCACCCCACCGTGGGGCCGATGGTGGCGGTGCGCCCAGCCACGTTGTTTGCCCGCACGCCCGCTGAGCTGGCCTTGCCAGCGCCACGGCTTGGCGAGCACAGTGCGCAGGTGTTGGCCGAGGCCGGCTTCACACCCCAAGAGATCACCACGCTGCAGGCGCAGCACATCATTTCAACCCCGGAGACGACACCATGAAGATGATGCAAGCCACCTGGCTGGCCGCCGCCCTGCTGGCGGGCCTGACCCCTTTGGCCGGCGCGCAGACAGCCGCCGCCTTTCCCAACAAACCGATCAAGGTGCTGGTGCCCTTCACCGCAGGCAGCGGGGCCGACTCGGCATCGCGCTTCTACGGCGAGGCCCTGGGCAAGCTGTTCGGCCAGCCCGTGACGGTTGAAAACCGCCCCGGCGGCAGTGGCGTGGTGGCCGTGGCGGCCTTGCGCCAGGCCCCGGCCGATGGCCACACCATCCTGATGGGCAGCAATTCACCGGCGGTGGTCAATGCCATCACGGTGAAGAACCTACCTTACGACCCGTTCAAGGACCTGCGGCCGCTGTACGGCGTGGCCATGAGCCCGGTGGCCTTTGCCGTCAGGGCCGAATCGCCTTACAAGAGCATGGCCGATGTGGTGGCGGCGGCCAAGAAGGAGAACCGCCCGCTGCAATTGGGCAACTACTCGGCGGGCTACCAGCTGGTGGCTGCCTGGCTGGGCACGGCCAGCGGCCTGCCGGTGACCCACATTCCCTACAAGGGCGGTGCGCAGATGATGACCGATGTGGTCGGTGGCCAGCTGGAGGTGGGCGTGATCGACTTCACCGGCACCATCGAGCTGCTCAAGGGTGGCCGCGTGCGCGTGCTGGCCATCACCGCCGACAAGCGCGATGCCCGCTACCCCGACATCCCCACGATGAAGGAAAGCGGCTTTGCCGACTTTGAAACCAGCGTCTGGTCGGCCTTTTTCGTGAGGGCGGAAACCCCCACCGACGTGGTCGAAAAGCTGGCTGCCGCGATGTTCAAGATTTTCCAATCCGACGCCGGCAAGGCCTACCACGCCAGCCTGCCTTCGCAGGCCATGATGATGGGCCCCAAGGAGTTGGGCGAGTTCCAGCTCAGGGAGTACACCCGCTTCAAGAAGGTCGCCGACCTGGCAGGCATCAAACCCGAATGAGTCTTCTCCCCCCCCCGAAGCGGCCTGCGGCCGCTTCCCCCGGGGCTGAGCGTTCGGGGCGGCCCCGGCGGACCGGCAAAGCCGGATCCGCGGCGCCCGCTGGGGCCCTCGGTGTGCGGTCTCGCCGCACCCATGCTGAGCGACGGGAAGAAGCTGAACAGAGGCTGTTGGAGGCGGCCATGGAGATCGTGGCCCAGCGCGGCTCGGTGCGCATGACGCTGGCCGAGGTGGGCGAGGCGGCGGGCTACAGCCGGGGCCTGGCCACCCACCGTTTTGGCAGCAAGGCGGGCCTGGTGCACGCGCTGGCGGGCTTCATCGGTGAGCGTTTTGGTGAGCAGCGCGCCCGGGGCCCGGCGGTGGCGCCCGGCTTGCCCGCCATCCTGGCCAATATCCGCTTCTACTTCAGCTTGGCCAAGGCCCCCAGGTCTTCGCCAGCGAAGCCCACCCCCCAAGGGGGGCGGCCGGTCTTGGGGCGGCCCGGCGTCCGTCCGGTCGGCGCCTGGACGGCCACACGCGCCCTGCTGGTGATGATGACCGAGAGCTGCATGGAGCCCGGCATCGACCTGCGCCAGGAGGTGGCGGGTTACAACCGCAGTGCGCTGGCCTGGTTCGAGCAGCACATCCGAACCGGCATCGACGCGGGCGAGATCGCGGCCGAGAACGACCCGGCCATCACCGCCGTGATCCTGCTGGGCGCCATGCGCGGCGTGATGCTGCAGTGGCTGGTGGACGACAGTATCAAGCTGCCGGCAGTGCGAGACCGTCTGTTGCAGGTGGCAGAACAGGTGCTGCGTCGGCCCGGATGAACGCCACCGCAGGTGGCTTGGACGGCGGGTTCGGCGGGTGTGCCGGGCCTGTGCCGACACGGTCCGGCTCGGCCCAGCCAGGCCCTGCCCAGCCTTCAGGCGGGGCAGGGATAACGGGGATTCAAGGCAGCGCGCGCCGGCCTGACACTGTGTGCTGCGAGGAGGCTCCCGATCATGCAACCCCACTCTTTCCGCCGCGGCCTGGGTCGCTGGCTATCCGCCCTGGTCCTGCTGTTGGTGGGCGTACCTGCCGCCGCCAGCACGCTGAACCAGAATGTCTCCTGGACCATCGACCGGCCGGGCACCACCACCAAATACCGCGTAGTGGCCTACGGCGATTCGATCTACGCCGGCTACAACGGCTCAACCTTGAACGCGGCCAAGTACGCGGCACCGACGGTCGACGCCGAATACCTGTCGGCGCTGTGGAACGCCGACATCGAAAGCGTGCGTCGCGCGAAGTCGGGCGCGGTGGCCTCCGACATCTACAACAACAAGATCGTCGCCGAGCGCTCGTACATGCAGGCCGCCTCGACCCGCGTGGTGACCTTCGAGATGTGCGGCAACGACGGCCTGCAGGCACGTTCGGCCTTCAAGAGCCAGACCGGCACCTGCAACTACGCGGGCATGGACGCGGCCGTCGCCAGCTGCAAGACCTACGTCGCCGCAGCGATGGACTTCATCAACGCCAACGCCTACGCCGGCACCAAGCTGAAGATCGTCTCGAACCTGCATTACCCGGGCTACGACGCCGACAATGTGCAGAGCACCTGCAAGGACGCCACCACCGGCGCCACAGTCAACCTGCAGAACACCTTCCTGCCCAAGCTCGTGACGATGAACTACTGGATGTGCGAGTACGCGCGGCAAAAGGGCTTCCAGTGTGCAGACAACTTCGCCCAGTACATGGGCGCCGACCACGATGCCAACGGCGACGGGCAG
>JANOAQ010000554.1:0-1597 GCA_031411195.1 Burkholderiaceae bacterium
CGACATCGCGTACCAGAACAAGGCCGTGATGTACGGCCTGCTGTTCGACCTGGCCGCCGAGGTGCTGCTGACCATCGCTGCCGGCCCCAAGCATCTGGGCGCACGCATCGGCACCACGCTGGTGCTGCATACCTGGGGCTCGGCACTGACGCACCACCCGCATGTGCACGGCATCGTGCCCAGCGGTGGCCTGGCACCCGACGGCAAGACCTGGGTGGCGTGCAGGCCGGGGTTCTTCTTGTCGGTGCGGGTGCTGTCGCGCCTATTTCGGCGGCGCTTCCTGGAAGAGTTGCTCCGGGTGCATCAGGCCGGCAAGCTGCAATTCTTGGGCGAGCATGCGGCACTCGCCGATGCCCAGGCGTTCAAGGCGTGGCTCACACCACTGCGCCAGTGCGAGTGGGTCGTCTACGCCAAGCGCCCGTTTGCCGGACCGCAGGCGGTGCTGGCCTACCTGTCGCGTTACACGCACCGGGTGGCCATCTCCAACAGCCGGCTGCTCGCCCTGGACGAGCGCGGCGTCACCTTCAAATGGAAGGACTACCGCGTCAAGGTGAATGCCAAGGGCCAGACACGCCACAAGACCATGACGCTGGCGCCAGAGGAGTTCATGCGTCGCTTCCTGCCGCATGTCCTGCCCGGTGGCTTCCATCGCATCCGGCACTACGGCTTGTTGGCCAATGGCGCCCGCAAGACCAACCTGGCGCTGGTGCGCGAGTTGTTGCATGTGCTGCCGGCGCAAGGCCCGCCCGTCGACAGCGAGAAGCACGCAGCCGAGATCCCTATCGCCGCACCACCGGTCTTCACTTGCCGGCACTGCGGCCAAGCAATGATCATCTTGCAGACCTTCGTGCGCGGCGACTTGATCCGTGCCCCACCGGGTCCAGGGTGCACGCCATGACTACTCACTTGCTGCTCTTCCACTACCGGCCGACCATGCGCTCATGGACCTCGGCAGGGCCCGCCTCGCCTTGCCACTGCCTGGCTGCATGCCCAGCAACTGAATCGGGCTCGCCGCGATGGCCCGACGTCATCGCTGACGGCCGCAACGACGGTCTGAAGGTGCTTCAAGTGCCTACCCAGGCCACACCCGAAGGCGACACGGCGCCACTATCGCCATAGAGCCGCAGCGACTTCGGAGCACCGCGGCATGTCCCGCGGTTTCCTCCCCCGAGGTTTGTCCAACACCTGCCCTCAGGTCTGCGCCACGCGCAGCGCCGTGGCGTCGCACGGGCAGGTGTCGAACAAACCTAAACATTTGCTGACGCTTGCCATCCGTGATCGCGCAATGCGGTGGTTCGAGGGTCCCCAGCGACCTTTGCCTGGTGGGGCTGGGTTTAGGGACTGCTTGTTCGGGTGGACAGCTCGGCGCCGCTCCAGGCGTAAACCCTGCCCACCCAGCGTCGCGGCCAATCGTCCAATCGCGACACCCCAGCGTCCCGGAGCCCGCGTCCATGCCCCACCGCCGGTCCCTCCTCGCGGTCAGCGCCGCCGTGTTGGCCGCGCTGCCCCTGTCATCCGCACTGGCCCAGGCCAACTGGCCCGAGCGCCCCATCCACGTGGTGCTGCCGTTTCCACCCGGCGGGCCCAGCGACATGGT
>JANOAQ010000555.1:0-5991 GCA_031411195.1 Burkholderiaceae bacterium
CTTCGCTACAACGGCATGTTGATCGGCGTGTTCGAACTGCTGGCCGACGCCCGCACGCAGATCGCCAGCGTCAACGGTGCCATCCAGGCGCTGCGCGACTTCTGGATTGCGCAGGCCGACCTCGACATGGCGCTGATCGGCAAACCCAGCCTTGCGTCCTCCACAGGTGCAGCCGTCGCCGCGATGGCGGCTGAAGCCGCCGGCGCAGGACATTGAACATGAAGGACGTCCCGATGATTGAAAAGCACATGCTCTCCCGACGCAAGGTGCTCGGCGGTGCCGGCGCCATAACTGCTGCAGCAGCCGCAGCGTCAGTGAGCAAGGTGGCGATGGCCGCCTTGCCCGAGCCGGTGATGCAGACCAAGCCCGACACCATGCCGCCGCTGGTGCCGAGCACCGGGCGACCCTACAACCCGGTGGTCACGCTCAACGGCTGGACCCTGCCCTGGCGCATGAACAACGGCGTCAAGGAATTCCACCTGGTGGCCGAGCCGGTGGTGCGCGAAATGACGGCCGGTTTCAAGGCCCATCTGTGGGGCTACAACGGCCAGAGCCCGGGGCCGACGATCGAGGTGGTGGAAGGCGACCGGGTGCGTATCTTCGTCACCAACAAGCTCGGCGAGCTGACCAGCATCCACTGGCACGGCCAGCGCCTGCCCAACGGCATGGACGGTGTGACGGGTCTCAACCAGCCGGGAATCCCGCCCGGCAAGACCTACGTCTATGAGTTCGTCGCGCGCCGCCCCGGCACCTTCATGTACCACCCGCATGCCGACGAGATGGTGCAGATGGCGATGGGGATGATGGGCTTCTGGATCACGCACCCGAAACAGAAGCATCTGCTCATCGACGAGGTGGACCGCGACTTCGTCTTCCTGCTCAACGCCTACGACATCGACCCCGGCAGCTACACGCCGAAGATCATGACGATGCTCGACTTCAACCTGTGGAGCTGGAACAGCCGCATCTTTCCCGGCATCGACCCGCTGGTGGTGAAGAAGAACGACAGGGTGCGCATCCGCATCGGCAACCTGACGATGACCAACCACCCGATTCACCTGCACGGGCACGAGTTCCTGGTGACGGGCACCGACGGCGGGCCAACGCCGAAGAGCGCGCGCCAGTACGAGGTGACCACCGACGTAGCGGTGGGCCAGATGCGGCAGATCGACTTCCTGGCCGATGAAGAAGGTGACTGGGCCTTCCACTGCCACAAGAGCCACCACACGATGAACGCGATGGGTCACGACGTGCCGACCATGATCGGCGTGGACCACCGCGGTGTCGCAAAGCAGATCACCAAGCTGATCCCCGACTACATGGTGATGGGCGAGCGCGGCATGAAGGACATGACCGAGATGGAAATGCCCCTGCCCGACAACACGGCGGCCATGATGACCGGCACTGGGCCATTCGGCGCTGTCGGCATGGGCGGCATGTTCAGTGTCGTCAAGGTGCGTAAGGACCAGAAAGCCGGTGACTACAAAGACCCCGGTTGGTACAAGCACCCACCCGGCGAGGTGGCCTACGAATGGACCGGCGCCCTGCCTGACCCGGCGCGGTTCAAGGCCGAAGGCACGGGCTCGATGCCGCCGCTTGCGCACCCCAAGACCGATACCGAGGTCACGGTGCGCAAGCCTGGCGCCGGCTCCAACCAGCACAAGCAGCACTGATGTGATCCCCCTTCCCCAATGACCCAGACCCCGAAAGGAAAGCCATGAACCCCCGATCGACCCGCCGTTCCGTCGCCAGGCAATGTGCGCTCGCCCTGGCACTCATCGTCGTCGCCCACACCGTCATGGCCGCAGGCCAGCATGCCGGCGGCCATGGTAAGTCCACCATCGGCGAACCCGGCAAAGCCGTCAGCGTGACCCGCACCGTCAAGATCGACATGAGCGATGCCATGCGCTACACGCCGGCCAGCATCGACGCCAAACAAGGCGAGACGATCCGCTTCGTGATCAGCAACTCGGGCAAGGTCAAGCACGAACTGGTGCTGGGCACCGAGAAGGAGCTGAAGGAGCACTACGAAGTGATGAAGAAGTTTCCGGAGATGGAACACGACGATCCCAACATGGTGACCGTCGCCCCCGGCAAGACCGGCGAGGTGATCTGGAAGTTCACCAAGGCAGGCAAGATCGATTTCGCCTGCCTGCAGCCGGGCCACTACGACGCCGGTATGAAGGGCGCGGTGGCTGTGGTGGCCAGCAAGGCTCCCGCCAAGGGAGACGGCCACGGCAACCACAAGCATTGAGTTGCAGCGCCGCTGCTGGCTGGCGCTGCCGCTTTCGTTGGCCTTTTCAGCGGCCTGGGCACGACCGGACGGCAACGCCGTTCTGGTCGACGTCTGGAAGAGTCCGACCTGCGGCTGCTGCAAGGACTGGCTGACCCATCTCATCGCCAAAGACGGCAGCACCGCCACCTACCAACGCTACTGACAAGGAATGCACACCATGAAGAGTCTCAAGAAACTCACCGCCGCGGCCAGCACCGCATTTGTCTTCACGCTGGCACCCGCGGTCCAGGCGCAATCGATGATGGACGGGCTGAAGATGGCCCAGGCGACAACCGCAACGACAGCAGCAGCCGACATGACCGACGGCGAAGTGCGCAAGATCGACATGGAAGCCGGCAAGCTCACGCTCAAGCATGGCGAGATCAAGAACCTCGACATGCCTGGCATGACGATGGTTTTCCTGGTCAAGGACAAGACCATGCTCGCCAAGCTGAAAGCCGGTGACAAGATCAAGTTCAAGGCCATCAACGACGCCGGCAAGTTCACGGTGACCGACATCCAACCCATGCGTTGAACGCGGGCGCTGCGCCATGAGACCGCAACAGCTTTGGGCCGTGCCGGGCACCGTGCTCGCGGTGGCCATGGCCTGCGCTGGGTTGGCATGGCGCGATTGCATGCTGCTGGCCACGAGCGCGGTGCTGGCCCACCGCCTGTTCCTGCTGCGCATGAACCGAGGCGCACCGTGGCGCGCACTCGCGGCCGCCATCAATGCCGTATCGGCCGGCGCCTTGGCAGCGGGTGCGGGTATCGCGTTGATCGCCGCCATGGTGGCAGCGTCGTTGGGTTGGTGGAATCCGACATCGGGGCATCCTGCGGCGCTGATGTTGCTGCTATCTGCAAGCGCTGCCTGGTGTTGCCTGGCCCGGATCGGGCGCGACCAGGCCCTGCAAGAACTTCGCACCTGGGTGTGGCTCTTCGCTGGCGCTGCCCTCGCCACCAAGGCGCATCGCGGTGGGCTGACGCTTGCGCCCTGCCTGTTTGTGTCCGCTGTCGCGATGGCGATGCTGTGGGCCGGTTGGCGGCTTGCCACCCAAGTGGCGTCGGCTCTGCTGCATGCCGGCAGCAGGTAGCGTGGGTAAAGGCCAATAACACGTCACGAGCGGCGGTTGTTGCCGATGATCGCGGCGTTGGCCATGTGTGTGAGTTCGACGTCGGTCATCGCCAATGCAATGTGTTTGAGCGGAGGACAGCATGAAGGAATCTCGGCCCGTCAACCCATGCGGACGCGCAGCCCAGGCACCCGTTCTGGTGCTGGCGGCCATTGCCACAGGCGTCTTGACCAGCGCCAGGGCCGATGTGCTGGGCATCGCTTGGGATTCAAACGGGCGCTTCGAGCGCAGCCTGAATGTGGCTCCAGCCAAATTCGCGGAAGTCTGCGGCAAGCTGTCGGCCGGCCAGAAGGTACGCTGGGACTTCAAGTCTTCCACACCGCTGGACTTCAACGTGCACTACCACGTCGGCAAGGAAGTGGAGTTCCCGTCGAAGCTGACCGCTGTCGCTGCCGCCAAAGACGTTTTGGCCACGAAAATCAACCAGGACTACTGCTGGATGTGGAGTAACAAGTCCACATCACCTGCGACGGTCACGGTGACGCTGCAGCGCTGATGCCGGCGCCCGGCCCGAACGCTCGCCACGCGATCGACGTGGCGCCCGTGACGGGAATGACTTGTGCGGTGGGCAATCGGACGCGTCGCTGTGCATTGCTCGTGAAGATGCCTCACTGCCGGCGCGCTTGCCAGCGCGCTGATGGCGCGCAATGGGTGCCGCAGCAGCCGCCAACCACCAGCGCGGTCGCGTCACCAAGAGCCCCAACATCAAAAGCAGTGGCAGCGTCAACCAGCCGAAGCTGAGGTGTGCCTGTGCACCGAAAAGCCAGCCGCCCGCAGCCGAGCCGAGTGTCTGACCCAAGCCGGACGCCGCCGCCAACCCACCCATCACGACGCCCAGCCTTTGAGACGAAGCGCCGGCGGCCAGATAGGCGATGACTGGCAACACCAGGCCGGTGCCGGCCGACGTGAGACTGACGCCCAGGTACATCCAGGCGTCGGAGCGTTCCGCTGCCAGCACCGCCAAGCCGATGACCGCCAGCAGCAGGCCCGCGCTTATCAGGATGCGCGCCGCGACCTTTTCCAGCAGCGATGTGACGAACAGCAGTGCATTGACCAGCAACATCACCAGGCTGCACTCGGCGAGCATGATCGCTGCCTGGCGAGAGGACTGTCCGGAAGACTGCTGCCCTTGCAGCACGATGCCCAGTTCGAAGCCGGCCAGTACGAACATCACCATCCCGCTCAGCCACAACAGGGTAGCTGGCCGACCTTGGACGGAACTCGCGACTTTGACTTGAACCCCCATGCGTGCGTCAAGTGACGCAGGCAGTGTCCCGGCCAGTCCGATCATCATCAACCCGCCAAGCAAGGCCGACAGCACCAGCGCCACCTGCGCTGGCATCGCTGGCGAAAGCGCAGAAGAACGCGCACCCTCGGCCACCCACAGCCCGACACCGCTGGCTGCTGCGCTCAACGCCGGGCCGAACAGGAATCCCAGCAGTGACACCGCGCCCAACCATGCGAACCGCCGGGCGCGTTGTCTCTCAGGCGTGCGTTCTGCGACCAACGCCGCGACCACCGGGACGACTGCCGCGACGAAAAAACCGGTCGTGGCCCGCAGCGTGTAGATGCCCCACAGATTGGCCACAGCCGGGATCAGCAAGAGCAGCAGGCTGGTGACGTAGCCGACCAGCCCGAGTATCAGGATTCGTCCCCGACCGACCCGATCGGAGACGACGCCCCACAAAGGCGCCCCAACCAGAACGCCGGCTGCGTACACGCCGCTGAGAAAGCCGACGTGACGGCCGACTTCGGTGGCGTTGACGCCGGGCAGCATCGAAGCCAGCCAAGCCGGCAGGACCGGCAAGAGAGCCCCGTAGCCGGCCGAGACAATGAAGACAGATCCCGCCAGCCACGCCACCTGCACCGGCCGCAGTCCGGCCGGTTCGGTCGCCTTGCCCGATCGCCTTCGTCGACCTGCGGCGTTCGCCTGTGTCATGTATGCACGCCCGGCCCACCCCAACGCCGGGCGAGAGCGTTGTGGATGGGCACGAACACGAGTCCGACGTAGGCCCCGTAGAGAAAGTTCTCGACCAAGCCCAGGCAGAAGCCCCGGAAGGTCAGCCACATGAACGCCGGCAAGACCATCTCCAGGAACGGTGCCATGTGCAAGCTCGGCGGCACCACCAAGCCGTAGATCACACAGAGCAAGAAGCTGATGGCGGTGAAGAGCCCGAGCGACCAGCTCACGACCTTGATGTTCAGCATTGCCTCTGCTCCTCTTGGTGTTGCCATTGGTTCTGATGCGCCGACTTCCTAACCTTTAATGCTGATGCCCGCCTGCCTTGTTGTTCGCGGCACGGCCCTGCGCTCCATCCGTTTCGCTCCCGTCCCCGTCTGGTCGACGATCACCTTCACCATGACCGCCAGGACCGCCATGACCGCCATGCCCCCCGTGGCCGAACAGGTGCATCGTGACGAAGGCGATGAAGGTCAGGATCCAGAACCAGTTCTCCGTGAACCATGTCATGGCACTCCTCCTTTGGGGGTTGCGACAAGTGCCTTCACGGCACCATGCTGATGCCGTTGAGGCCCTTGCCCACCGCCACCGTGGCGACGACCTTGCGTTCGGCGATGTCGATGACC
>JANOAQ010000556.1:0-7199 GCA_031411195.1 Burkholderiaceae bacterium
GGTGTGGATCGGCAACTCGACGTCGCCCATCACCACCATGAGCAACGGCGTGCTGGCCAGCATGGGCTTCAGCGAGGTGAACACCACCACCTTGACCACCGCACGCTGGGCCGATCTGAACGCGGGCGGTTTCACCGGCAACACCATCATCATTGCCGCCGACACCACCGACACCACGCCCGAGGACTATTTCAAGCTGGATCAGATTTCGGTGTGCGCGCCCGATTTCTGCACGCCGGTGGCCAAGGCCTCGATCGGCAACTTCGTCTGGCTGGACACCAACGCCAACGGCCTGCAGGACAGCGGCGAGGCCGGCATCGCTGGCGTCACCGTCAAGCTGCTCGACGCCGCAGGCAATGTGCTGCGCACCACCATCACCGGTGCGGCCGGCGAGTACGGTTTCAGCAACCTGAACCCGGCCGACTACAAAGTGCAGGTGGTGGCGCCTTCGGGCTACTTTGCCACCGCCAAGGACGTGGGCAGCAACGACGCTCTCGACAGCGATGTCGACAGCACCGGCACCACCGTGGTGACGACGCTGACCGCTGGTGAAAACGACCTGAGCTGGGACGCCGGCCTCTACCAGAAGGCCAGCATCGGCGACCGCATCTGGTACGACAAGAACGCCAATGGCATTCAAGACAGCGGCGAAGCGGGTGTGGCCGGTGTAACCGTCGAGCTGCGCAGCAACGGCATCAACGGTACCGATGGCGGCGTGGTTCTGGCCACCACCACCACCGACGCCAACGGCAACTACCTGTTCGCCAACCTCACGCCGGGTGGTTACCACATCGACGTGCAGGAGTCGACCCTGCCGGCGGGCTTCATCTTCACCAAGGGCAACCAAGGTGCCAATGACGCGGCTGACTCCGACGTGCGTGCCCTGAATGCCCAGCCTCTGAGCTGGGGCATCATGGACAACACCACGCTCGACTCGGGCGAGAACGACCTCAGTTGGGATGCTGGCGTCTACAAGGTGGGCATCGACGTCGAGAAGTACGTCTCCAGCACCACTTGCGTGACGGTCAACAACGGCAGCGGCGAAGGCGCGAATGTCAGCTACTGGCAGGGTTGCCGCACCTGGCAATCGACGCTGGGCGATTACGGCTGGTCCAACACCGGCTGCAAGAGCTCGACCACGTACAACCAGGTCTTCGGCGTGAACTGCACCGGTGGCACACAGTCGATCTGGCAGGTGCTCAGCTCGACGGGCACCACCTCGCGTGAAGTGTTCATGCGTGAAAGCGTGGCCGCCTACCTGAACGCCAGCCACACGGCGGTGGACTACGCTTACAGCAAGGATCAGGTCCTCGCCCAGACCAAGTGGTCGATCGACACCGCCAGCTACGACGACACCCTTCGTTCGTACCAGCGCGAAAACGCGCAAGGCTGCAACTGGACGACCCTCAAGACCAACTGGAACAGCTCAGTCGACACCCAGCTGTACGACGCCGATGCGCCTCCCGGGCTGGAAGTGACGACCGGCAGCACCGTCACCTTCACCTACATCGTGAAGAACACCGGCGACACCGAACTGTCCAATGTGGTGCTGACCGATGACCGCATCGCGAACGTGACGTATATCAGCGGTGACACCGACGGTGACGGCAAGCTCGACGTGAACGAGACCTGGACCTACCGTGCCTCGGAAGTGGCGCAGGCAGGTGTCATCAAGAACACGGGCACCGTCACGGCGGTGGATGCGGTGGGCGGCCTGGCCTCGGTCACGGACAAGGACGATGCCTACTACACCGGCAACGGCGCAGCCAAGAGCTCGCTGGGCGACCGGGTCTGGGAAGACAAGAACGCCAACGGTGTGCAAGATGCGGGTGAAGCTGGCATCTCGGGGGTGAAGGTCACGCTCAAGGGCGCGGGCAAGGATGGCGTCTTCGGTACGGCCGACGACCTCGCCGCCGTCACCACCACCAATGCCAACGGCAACTACGAGTTCAACAACCTCGACGCCGGCAAGTACACGGTGACCTTTGGCACGCTCAGCGGCTACAAGCTGAGCAAGGCCGACCAGGGTGTAAACGACGCGGCCGACTCGGACGCCAATGTGACCACCGGCACCACCAGTGTCATCACCCTGGCGGCCAACCAGCACAACCTGACGGTCGATGCCGGCATGTACAAGCTGGCTTCGGTGGGCGACAAGGTATGGCAGGACACCAACCACAACTGGCTGCAGGACGCGGGCGAAGCCGGCATTGGCGGCATCAAGGTGCAGTTGCTCAGCTCCACCGGCACGGTGCTGGCCACCACCACCACCAACAGCACCGGCAACTACGTGTTCAGCAACCTCGATCCGGGCAGCTACATACTGCAATTCGACAAGACGAACGTGATGTACATCGGCATCAACATGAACGATTGGAAATGGGGCGTCAAGAACGTTGGTTCCAATGACGCCATCGACTCCGATGTGAATGGCGACGGCGTGGCGCTGACCAATGTCACCCGCACCGATGCGTTCTCGCTGGTGTCAGGCCAGAACGACATGACCCGCGACGCGGCCATCACGCCGCTCGTGATCGACCTGGACGGCAACGGCATCCACACGATCAGCCGCGATGACGCGACCGCAGGTTTCGACCTGTTCGGTAACGGTACCTCGGTGAAGTCGGGCTGGATTTCCAGCGGCGATGCCTTCCTGGCGATCGACAAGAACGGCAACGGCCAGATCGACAGCATCAACGAGCTGTTCGGTGGCACGGCCAAGGGGGCGGGTTTCGCCAGCCTGGCCAGCTACGACAGCAACGGTGACGGCCTGGTCAACGACGCCGATGCCGCCTTCGGTCAGCTGATGATCTGGCGTGACCTGAACGGCAACCACACCACCGACGCGGGTGAGTTGATGAGCCTGGCGCAAGCCGGTGTGGCCAGCCTGGTGACCTCGTTCACCGAGCTGGCGCAAGTCGATGCGCAGGGCAACCTGCACCTCGAGCGCAGCACTGCGACGATGAGCGACGGCATGAGCGTGGCAATGACCGACGTGTACTTCAACGTATCGGCCGAAGACGCTGCCGCTGCCGGCGTGACCCTGCCCACCATCAGCGATCTGCTGGGCAACGACCGCTCGCTTGACGGCCTGTTGGGGGCAGCTCCTGCCGCTGGCTGTGCTGCGCAGCAGGCATCGGCCGAGGTGTCGACCAGCGGCTGCGACCACAGCGAGGCCCTGCGTCGTCTGGCGGCCTTGTCGCAAGAGAGCTGCCACCTGGCCAACGCGAGCTGAGAGAATCCGGGGCTGCAAAGGCCCTGAACAAGCCAGGCCGTGGCGGCCTGCGCCCCGCCGGGCCCCTTCGGGGGCCCGCACTACTTTGCTCGGTTGCTGTGGCCCAGAGCGTGTTCGGCGTCATGCATCTGGCCCGTCTTCGGCCCGGTGTTCGGCCTTTTCTGATTCGAGAATGACGTCCAAACTGCATGGGCGCCTTTGGGTGCCCGTGTTCAATTGCCCTTTGCCATGACCGACAAACGCCCCGCCCTCACGACCACCGTCGGCCCCGTGCCCCTGCACGAAAGCGTGGTCTTCCTGGCGCGCTTCCTGGGTACCCCCGTGCAGGTGGAGCGCTTGCGCGACAGCCTGGCCTCGCATGATCTGCAGCACGCCGGCTCCATTTCGCCAGAGGCGATGGGTAGCCTGCTTCAGCATGCCGGCCTGGTGGCTTCGACCTTGCCAGTGGGCACCGCGCGGCGCACGACCGAACTGCCGGCTTTGCTGGTCGGTGAGGGCGGTCGTTGCCTGGTGGCGTTGAGCCTGAAGGACGGCCGGTTCGAATGCCACCTGCCCGGCATCGAGGGCAGCAGTTGGCTCAGTGCCGAGGCGGTGAGCCAGGAGGTGCCTGGCGCCTTGTGGCTGGCCGTGCGGCCGGCACTGCATTTTGATGCGCGCAGCCTGCTCTACAACCTGCCGCAGGCCGGGCGCTGGTTCTGGGACACCTTCAACCGCAACCGCTGGATGTTCGGTTGGGCACTGCTGGGCACGCTGATGCTCAATGTGTTTGGCGCGCTGGTGCCTTTCTACAGCATGGCGGTGTATGACCGGGTGATTCCGAACAACGCCATGGGCAGCCTGGGCGTGCTCACGGCGGCGGCGGTGATCGTGATCGGCTTTGAATTTGCCATGCGCCTGCTGCGCAGCCACCTGCTTGAAGCGGCGGCCCGACGCATCGACGTGGCGCTGTCGGCCCAGGTGTTTGCACAGTGCCTGCGCATGCGCGCGGCCGAGCGGCCGGCCTCGGGTGGTGTGCTGGCCAATACCGTGCGCGATTTTGAAGCCGTGCGTGAATTTTTTGCCACCGGCACCCTCGCCGTGCTGGGCGACCTGCCCTTCATGCTGCTCTATCTGGCCGTCATCGCGCTGGTGGGCGGCTGGCTGGCCATGGTGCCTCTGGTGTGCATTCCGATCCTGATGGGCATTGCCCTTCTGGCGCGCAGGCCGCTGTCGAAGAAGGTGAACGAGGCGATGCAGGAAAGCTCGCAGCGCACCGCCCACCTGTTCGAGACCATGAACGGCCTGGACACCATCAAGGCCCTGGGCGCCGAGGCCTGGAGCCGCCGCAAATGGGAAGGCCTGACCCAGGCCATCGCGCACAACAGCCTGGAGACGCGCGAGATCACCTCGCGCGTGGGCTACCTCAATGGCCTGGTCATGGCCTTGCAGGGCGTGGCCGTGGTGGCCGTTGGCGCCATCCTGATGAACGAACACGCGATGACCATGGGCCAGATCATCGCGGTGAGCATGCTGTCGGGCCGGGCGCTGGCGCCGGTGGGCCAGATTGCCAGCCTGGTGGTGCGCTGGGAGCAGACCAAGCTCAGCTACGAGGCGCTCGACAAGATCATGAAGGCCCCCACCGATGAAGCCGTGGCCAGCCTGCAGGCGCCACCGCTCAGTGGCGCCATCGAGTTTCGTGACGTGGGTTTTGCCTACCCCAACATGCCGCCGGTGATCGAACGGCTGAATGTGCGCATCCGCCCGGGTGAGCGGGTGGGCGTGATCGGCAAGCTGGGCTCGGGCAAGAGCACGGTGCTGCGCCTGCTGCTCAACCAGTACGCGCCCACCACCGGCAGCGTGCTGGTGGACGACATCGTCAACACCCAGCTGGAGCCGCTGAGCCTGCGCCGCCAGATCGGCTACGTACCGCAGGACGTGACACTGTTCCACGGCAGCCTGCGCGAGAACATCGAGCTGGGCCGCGTGCAGGGCGACGACGAGGCCCTGCTGCAGGCCATCCGCACCTCGGGCCTGGACGAGGTGGTGGCGCAACTGCCCGCCGGCCTGACCACTCCGGTGGGCGAGCGCGGAGAGCGCCTGTCGGGCGGCCAGCGCCAGATCGTGGCCATCGCCCGGGCCCTGCTGATGCGCCCGCGCCTGCTGCTGCTCGACGAGCCCAGCAGCATGGTCGACCCGGCCACCGAGCAAAAACTGATCGCCCGCCTGCGTGGGCTGCAAGACACCACCATCGTGCTGGTGACCCACCGCATGGCCATGCTGGCGCTGGTCGATCGGTTGATCGTGATGGACCGTGGCCGGGTGATGGCCGATGGCCCGCGCGATGAGGTGTTGAAGGCGCTGTCTCAGCAGCAGCCCGCACCCGCACCGGCACCGACCCCGGCACCGACCCCTTCAGCGGCGGCTACAGCTACAGCGCAAGGGGGTGCCGCATGAGCGACACCGTCGACATCCGGCCGCTGCCGGCCTCGCACCCCGACCCCGACCACGGCCCGCGCCGCACCGTGGTCTGGATGGTGGTCACCATTGCGCTGTTTTTCGTCTGCCTGGTGGCCTGGGCCATCGTGGCCGAGCTCGACGTGGCTGTGCAGGGGCGCGGCGCCGTCATTGCACCGAGCCGACTGCAAGAGGTGCAAAGCCTGGAAGGCGGCATCGTGGAGCAGATGCTGGTGGCCCCGGGCCAGCCGGTCAAGAAGGGCCAGTTGCTGGTCAAGCTGGACACCGCGCAATACACCGCCTTGGTGGGCGAAAGCCAGCAGCACCGCCTGGCGGCGCTGGTCGGCCGCGCCCGCATGGATGCGCTGCTCGGCGGGGGCGCACCGCGCTTCGACGACGCCTGGCGAGCGGCCGCGCCCGAGCTCATCGCCAAGGAAACCCAACTGTGGCGGGACGCCTTGCGTGAGTACCAATCAAACCAGGCGGCGGCCCGGGAGTCGGTGGTCCGCCGCCGAGGTGAACTGACTGAAGCGCAGGCCCGCATCGAATCATTGGTGGCCGCCGTCAAGCTGGGCGAAGAGGCCTTCGCCATCGAAGAGCGGCTGTTCAAGGAAGGTGCCGGCGCCCGCGCCGACTACCTGGCCGGCCAGCAGAAGTTGATGCAGTTGCGCACCGAACTGGACAGCCTGCGCCAGAGCCTGCCGCGCTTGCAGGCCGGGCTGGCCGAAGCGCAAGCAACGGCCACCGAGGGCGATGCCAAGGTACGCGCTGCATGGGGCACCTTGCGGGGTGAATTCGAGACCAAGGCCTCGGCCCTGGCCAGCACCTTGACCGGTCAGCAAGACAAGGTGAGCCGGCGCGAGGTGTTTTCACCGCTGGACGGCGTGGTCAACCGCATCCTGGTGCCGACCCTGGGCGGTGTGGCCCAGCCGGGCAAGCCGATCCTGGAGATCGTGCCCGATGAACCCCTGCTGCAGATGACGGTGCGCGTCAAGCCCAGCGACATCGCCTTCATCCACCCGGGCCAGCAGGCGCATGTGCGCGTACTGGCCTACGACAGCAGCACCTTCGGCAAGGTCGAGGGCAAGGTCGAGCGCGTGGGTGCCGATGCCGTGCCGGATGAGAAGTCGGGCGAGAGCTATTTTGAAGTGCTGATCAGCGCCCCGCGCGACCAGATCAAGCTGCACGGCAAGCCACTGCCCATCACGCCGGGCATGCCGGTGGACATCGGCGTGCTGACCGGGCAGCGCAGCGTGGCCCAGTACCTGCTCAAGCCCGTCTTGCGCAGCGTGCAAGGCGCGCTGCAGGAGCGGTGATGCAGCGTCCACCCGTCCACACCAGGCCTGCACCGGCGCGCTTGCTGCGCGGGCCCACGGCACTGGCCCTGGCAGCGGGCCTGCTTTGCGCCGCAGCCGGCCTGCAGGCGCAAGACGTGGTGCCCGACCCGGCGCACCGCCTGGGCGCCGAGCCTGTCGAGCTGCCGCCGCCCCTGCCCTTGCCTGCCCCGGCTGATCAGGCCGAAAGCCTCACA
>JANOAQ010000557.1:0-10437 GCA_031411195.1 Burkholderiaceae bacterium
GCGGCGTGCCATCGGCCTTGAAAAGCTTGTAGGCGATGGACGCGGTCTTGAGCACGCAGCGCTTGACCTGGATCGTGCCCCAGGCCACCAGCAGGTAGTTGGGCCGGTGGATGTCGCCGTTGTAGCCGGTGATGGTCTGAAACTTCTCGATATGCGTCTGCACATCGATCTTGACGCCATTGGCGCCCGTGCCATCGAGGAAGAACAACAGCGACAGGTCACCCGGCTTGACCTTCTTGAAATCCATCCGGCTGCCGGTGGTGCCCGAGCCCTGGGCACTGTCGTACTCCATCTCGTAGGCGATGGTCAGCTCGCTGGGGTTGACGTAGGCATCGAAAGTGCCTACCAGGCTGCTCTGCGCATAGTCGGGCTTGGAGTAGGCCCGTACCTGCAGTTTCTCGAGCATGCCCTTGGCCATGGCTCAGGCTTCCTTTTGCTGGCGCAGCACGTCGAGCACGCGCTCGACGCATTCGGCCACCAGGGCCTGGCGGTCGTCGGAGGGGGCAGGCGGCGTGGCGGTGCCACCACTGGCGGCATTGCCCACTTCGACCTGGATCACGATTTCATCGATGAGGATGGGCATGGCAATCAGCTTTCATGGCGGCGAAAGTGCCGGTAGGCCAGGGTGAGGGTTTCAACCAGGAAGGCGTTGGACGTGGCATTCAAGTCGGACAAGGACCACTTGACCGGGTAGGCCCCCACCACATGCCAGGTGACCAGCGGCTCGTGCTCGGCGTTGAGCAGGGTCACGTCCACGTCGTGCGGCACGATGTCGAGGTCTTCGATGCAGCCCTGCGCCCATTGCCACACCTCGCTGCGGGTGAGCAGGCCGCGCTTGAGCACCAGATCACCGTACTTGGCGCGGCCGGGGTAGCGCTGCACGAAGCGGTTCTCGCCACCCTCGGGCACTTCTTCGGTGGCCACCTCGATCGACAGGCCGCCCACTTCGGTGAAGCGCAGGTCGTCGGCGACAGGCGTCAGCCCCTGCACTTCCACCCTGAAGTGAAAGCCCAATGGTGGCGTGAACATGGTGCGGTGCGTGCGCTGCTGCAGCGTTATTCGTTCTGCAGTTCCAGCCCTTCGTGGGCGATCTCGATCGACTCGATGGCCACCTCGTTGCCGGTAGCCTTCAGGCCCGGGCCTTCCACCTTGACGGGAAAGGCGTTGTGGATTTTCCAGGTCATCACCGGCTCATGGCTTTCATTGAGCAGCGAGATCACCACGTCACGGCGCTCGACCTGGTTGAGCTTGATGGTGGACAACCATTTGAAGAAGTCGTTGTCGGCCTTGACGATGCCGCGTTTGAGCGTGACGTTGCTGAACTTGCGCAGTCCCGGCATCTTGATCGACGAATACTCGGGGAACGAGCCGTCGCGGTACTCGATGGCCTGGTTCTCCTGCGTGAGGCCGCTCACCTCGGAGAAGCCGATGCGCGTGCCACCCCACTGGACGGTGAAGTGGAAAACGGGGACAGGGTATTGCTGGGGCATGGTGGTGTCTCCAGTGGATCAGGGCCGGGTCAGCTCGTCTGCAACTTGTGCGAGAACTTCAGGATGATGAATTCGGCAGGCCGCACGGCCGCCATGCCGATCTCGACATTCATCCGGCCTTCGAGCACGTCTTGCGCGTTCATCGTGGTGCCCAGGCCGCAGCGCACGAAGAACGCATCCTTGGTGGTGGCACCGGCCAGCGCGCCTTCGCGCCACTTTTGCGTCAGGTAGTTTTCGATCATGCCGCGCACCTTGATCCAGGTGTTGGCGTCGTTGGGCTCGAAGACGGCCCAGTAGCTGCTCTTCTTGATCGACTCTTCGACCATGTTGAAGAAGCGCCGCACCGGCACGTAGCGCCATTCGTTGTCGTTGCCCGCCAGGGTGCGTGCGCCCCACACCAGCGTGCCCTTGCCCGCAAAGGCGCGCAGGGCGTTGATCGATTTGCCGGTGGTGGCGTCGACGTTCAGCTCGTCCTGATGGGCGTTGTCCAGCTTGACCATGGGCTCGACCACATCGGCCAGGCTGACATTGGCCGGCGCCTTCCACACGCCGCGGGCGGTGTCGGTGGCGGCATACACGCCGGCCACCGCGCCGCTGGGCGGCACGACGATGTAGTGGTCGAGCAGGGCCGTCTTGACGGCGCTGTAGGCGGCGGTGTTCCAGGCCGCGTTGTCGGGGTCGCCCAGCACGCCCAGGTCGACGGCTGCGCCGCCGCCGATGCTGACATCGACATTGCTTTGATCGGCCAGCACATGGTGGTTGAAGCGTGAGCGCAGGTTGGGGTAGTAAAGCGCGCCGTACTTGAGGTGGTTGTTGCCGACACGGGCGCGGTTGGCCAGCAGATCGGCCGGAATCTGCGCAGCATTGCCGCCAAACAGGTCGAGGATGGAGAAGCGGTCTTTGAGCGTGCCGCATTGCACCAGCATGTTCTGCACCATGGTGTTGTAGCCCGTGCCGGCCAGGCGCAGGGCGTCGGGGCACACCAGCAGCGTGGGTTCGTCTTCCAGTGCCACCGCATCCAGGCCGGCGGTGAGTGGCGCAATCTCGATCGTGGCCGCGTAGTTGCCCACCGAGGTGATGTAGCACTTGCCACCCCCGTTGTCGAAGAACATCTTGACGGCGTAATACAGCAAGAAGTTGGTGGTGGGCTCGGTGACCACCGCCGTGAAGCGGTCTGCCACGGCGGTGAGTGCCACCGCGATGGCCGGTGCGGCCGGTGCACCGAAATACTGCTCGTACTCGGCAAAGCTGTAGATCTTGGTGGGCCGGTTCAGCAGGTCGTTGGCGACCACCCGGGTGGCCCGCTCGGTGTAGCCGATGAAGGCGGGGATGGCGGTCTCGACCTCGGCCACCGAGGGCGGAAAGACCGAGATCTCTTCGACATAAACGTCAGGGGTGCGGTAGGTCGGCATGAGCGGGGTCTCCTCGGAGTGGTGTCGCTGTTCAGACGGGTCAGGTGAGGCTGAGATGGACGACGAATTGCGCGTCGTTGCGCTCGGCGCCGGGCTGCGGCAGGCCGCCGATCAGCACGTCACCATTGCGGTGCAGTTCAAGTCCGGTGGGGCCGCGCACGCGGCGCGGCACGCTGGACTGGGCTTCGAACAGGGCGATGCGGGCCAGGCCGCTGGGGTCGAGCAGGGCAGGCGCCAGGTGGCTGGCGTTGAAACTGCCGGTGTCGACGCGGTTGAAGACAATGGGCGGCCGGGCGTCGGCGGCAAAACCGCTGTCCTGCACCGACAACTGGTTGAACTCGGCTTCGCCGAAACGCCGGGCCACCACGTAGTAACGCAGGGTGTCGGTACGCGCTGCAAAGCCCAAAATGAAGGTGTGTCCGGCAGGCACATGGCCGGGGGCCACTGTCAGATCGAGCACACCCCAGGCGCCGCGCAGGCCGGGCTCGACCCAGAGCGCCCAGCTGGTGGGTGGTCCACCCGCTTGCTCTTCCACCCGCCAGGGGCCGTGCGTGTACAAGCCGGGCAAGGCCCAGGCTTCGTCGCCGACATTCAGCTGGGTACTGGCTTGCAGCGCTTCGGCGGCATCGAACAGGCGCAGGGTGAGCGGCCGCTCGGCCGTGCGTGGCTCGATGCGCAATTGCTCACCGCTGATACGCACCCCTTGCGGGCCGGCCAGCGCATCGGCATTGGCGGCATTGCTCCACACCGGTACATCGCCCCGGGGCAAGCCCAGCGGTGGGGTGATGAGGTCGAAGGCGGCTTCGCGCGGCCTCAGACCAAAGCGCAGACGCAGGCCGGTCAGATCGGCCAGCGGCTGGTCCACGTCGTCCACCTCGATCAGCACATGCAGGCGGCCTTCACGCTCGCGCACCAAGGCGTGCGCGCCAGCCAGGGAACGCTCGGTGCCGGGCGGCACGGTGAAGGCCATCACATCACAGGTGCCACCGAAGAAGGCGTGCTGCACCTCGATGGTCCAAAGGGGGCGAAAGGCGATGCGGGCCATTCAAGTGCCCGCCAGGTGGGTGTCGATCACGGTGATGGGTGCGCCGGTGCCCAGCGGCTCTGCATCCTGCAGTGCCACCACGCGCAGGCGGTACACCACCGAAGGCAAGTGCTTGGCACCCAGGCAAGCCCACATCTGGTTCATCTGCTCGGGCCCCTGGCTGATCAGGTCCATGGCCAATCGTTCCACGCCGGCTGGCAGCGCCGGGCTGCTGGAAGGTGTGAAGATCGGCCGTGCCTGAAAGAAGGTGAGGATCAGCGACAAGGTGCGCAGCGCCTGCTCGTACTGCTGAAAGCGCCCGGCAAACAGCAACACCAGGTTCAGCCGCAGCGGCGGCGGCAGGGCCACCTCGCGCCCGCCAATCAATGTGCGCTCGGGCAATTGATCGCGGGTGGTGCGCTCTTCGTCGATCTGGAAGAGCGTGAGCCGAACCGTGTCTTGCGGCACCGTCCACAGGCCCCGGTCATCGGCCACCGGGCCCAGGCTGACGGCGCCCAGCTCATTGCCCGTACGCTTGCGCAAGTGGGCATTGACCTCGTCAGCGATGAAGGACAGGGCGATATCAATCACGATGAGCGGGTTGTAGACCTGCGCACCTGCGATGACAACCCCAGTCCTAGGGACACCGGCCCCAATCGACCCCACTGCACTGTGAGGGGACGTAACAGGCCTGGAGTGTTTGGCGACGAAAGGCGGCGCCAGGCCACGCCAGGCATTGCCACCAATGACAAGGGGTTGCCACCTTTCGGTGCAACCCCTTTGGAACCCGTGGTGGAGATGAGGAGGATCGAACTCCTGACCTCTGCATTGCGAACGCAGCGCTCTCCCAGCTGAGCTACACCCCCACGGCAGCTGCGGATTCTAGCAGCGCGCCGTGCCGGGCCGAACAGTCGAGACAGCGGTACAGAATGCGACCGTCAATGAACGTTCGGAGCTCGAATGGCCCTTCACGATGCCGCATGGTTTGACGCGCAATACAACAACCGGGCGCGGGAGCCTGAAGCCGCTGTCACGCTGTTGCCACGCTGGGCCGAGGCCTCGGCGTTGGTGCGGTCCAGGATGACTTGCGCGCTCGATTTGCCCTATGGCGACGCAGGGGGCGAAGCGCTGGATGTGTTTCCAGCCCGAAGTTCAGGCTCGCCCATCCTGGTGTTCATCCACGGCGGCTATTGGCGGGCGCTGGACAAGGCCGACCACTCCTTTGTGGCGCCCGCTTTTGTGCAGGCCCGGGCCATGGTGGTGGTGCCCAACTACACGCTGTGTCCTGCGGTGAGCATCGAGCAGATCGCGCTGCAGACCACCCAGGCCCTGGCCTGGGTGTACCGCAACGCCGCCACCTACGGCGGTGATGTGCGTCGCATCGTGGTGGCGGGCCACTCGGCCGGGGGCCACTTGGCGGCCATGCTGCTGGCCTGTCGCTGGAAGCGCGTTGGCGACGACCTGCCGGCGCGGCTGGTGGGCGGCGCGCTGTCGCTGTCGGGCCTCTACGACCTGGAGCCGATCCGGCAGACGCCGTTCCTGCAAGGTGATCTGCAACTCACCCCCGCATCGGTGAGGCGCCTCAGCCCGGCCTTTTTTGCCCGCCCGCGCGGCCCGCTGGCCACCTTGGTCGGTGGCGACGAGAGTGAAGAGTTCATTCGCCAGAACCAGCTCATCCGCGACCAGTGGGGCCCCAGCACGGTGCCGGTGTGCGAGGCCTTGTCTGGCCTGAACCACTTCACCGTCCTTCACGACCTGGTTGACCCGGCCGGCCGTGCCCACGCCCATGCGCGCCGGCTGCTCGGTCTGCCTGAGGCTTGACCGGCGAAATGTCTGCTATCAGGGTAATCCAGTGAATAGAGTCGCACTATTTAAAGCATTGAAGCTTTGTATTGGCACGTGTCACACCGGCCTGTTAGCGTTTGATGGTTCGTTTTCTGGCAACAGAGGCAACATTGGCCGGATCGGCGCGTGGCACCGGTCTCCCTGAACGACATCCGAGAGGAGCTTCACATGAGCTTGAAGGGCAGCAAGACCGAGCAGAACCTGAAAGACGCCTTCGCTGGCGAATCACAGGCCAACCGCCGTTATTTGTACTTCGCAAACAAGGCCGACATCGAAGGCCAGAACGACGTGGCAGCGCTGTTTCGCTCCACCGCCGAAGGCGAAACCGGCCATGCCCATGGCCACCTCGAATTCCTCGAGGCTGTGGGTGACCCGGCCACCGGCCTGCCCATCGGCAGCAGCCGCCTGAACCTGGCCGCCGCCGTGGCCGGTGAAACCCATGAGTACACCGACATGTACCCGGGCATGGCCAAGACCGCGCGCGATGAAGGTTTCGACGAGATCGCCGACTGGTTCGAGACCCTGGCCAAGGCCGAGCGCTCGCATGCCAACCGTTACCAGAAAGCCCTGGACGCGCTGGTCGACTGACCGACCGCGTCCGCCGCTGTGCATGCAGTGAGCGCCATACACAAGGGGTCTGCGATGGCCCCTTGTGTTTTGTGGCCACCCAAATTCCAGGTATTTGCCATTTCAAGCAACAAGACCAGACATGAGCAACCGTGAAGGCAATCTCGAAGCACCCACCCGCCACCCCCTGGCCTGGAAGACGCCCGAGTTCAATGACAAGGACGCCTGCCTCACCGAGATGGAGCGGGTGTTCGACAACTGCCACGGCTGCCGGCGCTGCGTGAGCCTGTGCCAGAGTTTCCCCACGCTGTTCGACCTGGTGGACGCCACCGACGATGGCGAGGTGCACGGCATCAAGAAGGAGGCCTACTGGAGCGTGGTCGACCAGTGCTACCTCTGCGACCTGTGCTACATGACCAAATGCCCCTACACGCCCCCGCACCCCTGGCAGCTTGATTTTCCGCACCTGATGCTGCGGGCCAAGGCCATCAAGTTCAGTGCCGGGCTGGTGGGCGAGGGTGAAAAGTTCCTGGCCAGCACCGATGTGCACGGCAGTTTTGCCGGCATCCCCATCGTGGTGAAAGCGGTCAACGCGGTCAACAAGACCAAGCTGGCCCGTGGCGCGATGGACAGCCTGCTGGGCGTGCACCCCGACGCCTGGATGCCCAGCCTGGCCGAGCAGCGCTTTCGCTGGTCTGCCCCCAAGGCGGGCAGCGCCACGCAAGTGACCGACGGCCAACGCACGCCGGGCAAGGTGGCCGTCTTCGCCACCTGCTACGTCAACTACAACGAGCCCGGCATCGGCCATGATTTGCTGAAGGTGCTGGCGCACAACGCCATTCCCTACGTCATCGTCGAGAAGGAATCGTGTTGCGGCATGCCCAAGCTCGAACTGGGCGACTTGAAGGCGGTAGAGCGCCACAAGAACGACAACATCCCGGTGCTGGCCCGGTATGCCAGGGAGGGCTACGCCATCCTCAGCGCCATCCCCAGCTGCACGCTGATGTTCAAGCAGGAACTGCCGCTGATGTTCCCTGACGAAGCCGATGTGCAGCTCGTCAAGGCGGCGATGTTCGATCCGTTTGAATACCTGGTGGGCCGCCAGAAGGATGGCTTGCTCAAGACCGATTTCAAGCGCGATCTGGGCAAGGTCAGCTACCACATCCCCTGCCACGGGCGGGTGCAGAACATCGGCAAGAAGACCGAAGAGATGTTCAAGCTGATCGGCCAGACGGTGGCGGTCAGGCTCAACACCGTCGAGCGCTGCAGCGGCCACGCCGGCACTTACGGCGTGAAGACGGTGAGCCACCCGGTGGCGATGAAGATCGGCAAGCCGGTGTTCAAGGCCATGGCCAAGGACGAGCCCGATTTCATCAGCAGCGATTGCGCCCTGGCAGGCCACCACATTGCCCAGGGCATGCAACTGGCCGGTACGCCGGCCAAGGCCTTGCAGCACCCGTTGAGCCTGCTGCGTTTTGCCTACGGACTGGAGTGAACCGATGAGCATTCCCATCAACAAGATCACCAAGGACAGCCTGCTCACGCTGGAGGCTTACGCCAAGATCCGCAAGACGGCCAAGCCGGCCGTCATCGCCCACCGCAAGCTGCGCAGCGTGCACCTGGGCGAGCACGTCACCTTGCAGTTCGAGGACGAGCAGACCATCCGCCGGCAGATCCAGGAGATGCTGCACATCGAGAAGATCTTCGAGGAAGAGGGCATCCAGCAAGAGATCGACGCCTACGCCGCGCTGGTGCCTGATGGCAGCAACTGGAAGGCCACCCTGCTGATCGAGTACCCCGATCCCCACGAGCGCAAGCGCGAGCTGGCCCGCTTGATCGGCGTTGAAGACCGCATGTTCGTCGAGGTGGAAGGCCACCAGCGGGTGTACGCCATCGCTGACGAAGACCTGGACCGCGAGAACGACGAAAAGACCTCGGCCGTGCACTTCGTGCGCTTCGAGTTCAGTGCCGCCGCCAAGCAGGCGGTGCGAGCAGGCGCCGCCGTCAAGTTGGGCTGCGACCACGCCCATTACCCGGCCCATGTGGGCATCTCGCCCGAAACGCTGGCCTGTCTGGCGGGCGATCTGCAGCCGTAGGCGCTGCGGCCAGCGGGCGAGCGAGCCTGGCGCTTGGCTGCAGGTTGTCAGCGCCCGCCAATGTCGAAGCGGTGGCTCCAGCTCAAGCCCAGCACCGGTGTGGACAGGCCGCCGCCGCCAGACCGCATGCCCGCCGCCGACAGGCGCAGTTCCTGGGCCGGTGTGGGTGACCATCCGGCCCACAACTTGGCCTGGCCCACGGCGCCGCCGCCGCTGCGTACACCGCCACCGCCGGCCGCACCGGCCAGCAATTCGCCGCCCAGCCGCCAAGGGTTGTCGTCGGCGGTGGCCAGGCCCAGGCCCAGCAGGCCGATCGAATAACCGCCCGCAGCGCCCGCAAAGGCACTGTGCGCCTGGCCGCTGAGGTAGAGGTTGCGGCCCAGGTAGCGGTTGAGCTCCAGGCCGATGGTGTCGAGTGATTGCGTGCTGCCGTTGCCGCGCGCCACGCGGGTGTGGTGCTGCAGGCTGGTGACCCACTCGGTGCGCACCGTCTGGCGTGTGCCCGCGTTGTTCAACAGGGCCGGCTCCAGGTCGGTGGCCAGCCAGATCTGGGCAATGCGCGCGCGCAAGGGTTGGCCCGTCGCCCGGCCCAGGTCGGCACCAAGCGTCCAGCCGGGAAGCGGGCTGAACGAGGCCGTGGCGGTGGCTTTGGCAAACGCGCCGCCGCCCATGGGCATGGCGCCACCCCCGCCCATGCCAACGGCAGCCCGCAGGCCCAGGTGGAGCGACGGCAAGGCCTGCGGCAGCGGCGCCATGTGCCAGCCCAGGTGGCCCAGGATCTCCATGTAGCCGGCCGCGTCACCGCGCGCAGCGGCGGCCGCTTCCACACCGGCCACCCAGCCCGACAGGGCCAGATCACGCTCGGCCCGCATGCCTACCAGCCCGATGCGGCGGTCGGCGCCCGCCGTGCGCACGCGATAGTCGCCCAAGGTCAAGGCCACCCGGTCAAAGCCCAGGCCGCTGCGGCCGGTGCCGGCCCAGGCGGGGCTGCCGCCCTGATGTCGCAGGCCGGTTTGCCACCCCAACAACAGTGACCATTGGCTGCTGCGGATGTCGCCCGACGGAAAGCGCACCTGCGACCAGCCCAGGCCTGCCTGCAGCGGCCCCAGGTCTTGCCACAAGGTGAGTGCGGGCCGCAGCATCAACCCGCCGCCAACCGGTGCGGCGGCGCCACCGCCGCCGCCCGCATACAGGCCGGCGGCCAGTTCGGTGCCCTGGGCCAGCCGCCAGCGCTGTTGGGCTTCCAAGCCACCCACATAAAAGCCGCCACGCTGGCCAGTGGCCGCGCCGTACACCGCCGGGCCCAGCCACCAGCCACTGCCGGCGTCGAACAGCAGCGAGCCGCCCACCAGGCCCAGACGTTCATGACCGGGCAGGTGAATGGTCTCGACGCCGAGGGTGAACTTCAGTACCTGCTCGACGGGCTGCCTGGGGGATTGGGCCTGGCTGCCCAGGCAGGCCAACGTGGCCGCCAGCGCAAGGGCTTGCGGGGCCAAAAGGGGCGTGTGATGGCGCATGGGTCGACAGTTTCAGGCGTTGGGATGGATGGGCGACATCATGCCGCCAAGTCTTGGCGGCTTTGCCGCAGAACGCGCCAGCTTTCAGCGCTGTAGAGGGCCAGCGCGCACCAGATCAGCACAAAACCGATGCCCCGGCTGGCACTGAAGGGCTCGCGGTAGACGAACACCCCCAGCACGAACTGGATCGACGGGCTGAGGTACTGCAGTAGCCCCAGCGTGGCCATCGATACGCGCCGGGCGCCTGATGCAAACAGCAGCAGGGGCACGGCGGTGGCCGGGCCGGCGAACAACAACCACAAGGTGTCACTGCCGCTGTGCGCAAAGTGTGCCTGCCCACTGGCCGCCAGCCACAGCACGCCGGCCAGGGCCAGGGGGCCGAGCAGCAGCGTCTCCAGTGTCAGCCCTTCGAGCGCACCCAAGCTGGCCGTCTTGCGCAGCAGGCCGTACAAGCCGAAGCTCAGTGCAAGCACGATGGACACCCAC
>JANOAQ010000558.1:0-2128 GCA_031411195.1 Burkholderiaceae bacterium
GTCGGGGCCGGCCGATGAGCCTGCCGCCTTGAGCACCCTATCAGTGGCCTCGAAGGTGGCGCGGTGCGATGCGCTGGGCAAGGCCAGTTGCTCGTCGATCCAGGCCGCGTAACCCACAGCCAAGACGCGGTCGATGTCCGCGTCCACCGGGCCGAAACTGGCCTGGGTGAGGAAGCGCGCCGCCTCGTCGCGGCTGGCGGGTTTTTCGACCACCGACGCGGCCGTGGGTGCTTGCGCGGCGGGCGCATCAACGCTGGCGCTGCCGGCCCCACTTGCGCCCCCACCACCGCCGCAAGCGGCCAGCAGCGCCGCTGCCAGGCCCAGGGCCAAGCCGGTGCGCCAACGCTGCGCTTTCAAACGGTTGATTGCCAGATACACCACGCACCCCCGATCACTGTGGGGTGGATTGTTCGAGCAGGCCACGCTTGGAAACAGCCAATTCCTGCACGAAAGGCGGAGCGCTTACCGGTGCTTGCGAACGATACGAAACCGCCTTGCGTTGACGCCACGGGCCAGGGCCAGCGGCCACAATCGGGCCATGGCCAAACTTGCCCCCCGCCTCAGCCCAGCGCAGATCGCCGAGGTGATCAAGACCGCCTGGGACGACCAGCCGCCGTTCAACAAGGTGCTGACCACCCATGGCCTGCTGCCAGGCCAGGTGATCGCGCTGCTCAAGCGCGAGCTGACGCCCAGCGCCTACAAGACCTGGCAGGCCCGCAGCGGCGGCGGGGCGCCGCCGCGCCGGCCGCGCCGCTGAGCCAGCTGCTTCAGGCCTGCCCGGCGGCCAGCATCGTGGCCACGGTGTCGCGGATCAGGTGGCCGGCGATCGAAAAGCGCGGCGGGATGTCGGGCAGCGCATCAATGGCAAACCAGCGCGCATCCTCGATCTCGCCGGCTTGCGGCACGATGCTGCCTTCGACCCACTGCGCCGTGTAGGCCACCATCAGGCTGTGCGGAAACGGCCAGCTCTGGCTGCCGTAGTAGCGCAGGGCCTGCACGCTGACGCCCACTTCTTCGGCCACCTCGCGGTGCACGCAGTCTTCGAGCGATTCACCCGCTTCGACAAAGCCGGCCAGCGCGCTGTAGAAGCGCGTCGGGTAGTGCGGTGAGCGGGCCAGCAGCACCTCGCCCGGGCGCCACACCAGCGCCATCATGGCCGGGCTCAGGCGCGGGTAGCTGGTGTGCTTGCAGGCCGGGCAGATGCGCGCACGCTCACCGGCTTGCAGCTCGGTGGGTGTGCCGCACACGCCGCAATGGCGGTGGCTGCGGTCCCATTCCAGCACCTGGGCCGCGCGGCCGGCGAGGGCACCCACGGGGCCGTCGGCCCCCATCATGGCCGTGCGCAGCGGCACGGTGCGCCAGCCCGGCGGCACGGCGGCCAGGCGCATCGCCCAGCAATCGGCCTGGGCCAGGGTGCCCAGGTAGTGGCGGGCTTCGGCCCCGGCTGCCATCGCGGCATGGGCCGTGGGCTGCAGGCCCAGTCCCTCGTCTTCAGGCAGCAGCAACTGGCCGCCGACAAAGGCAAAGCACCAGGCCTGCGGGGTGGGGGCGTCGGGGTGTGCGATGGCGGGGCGGTAGTGCATGCGGGTCTCGGTGATCAATGTCGGGCGGCGTGGCCGGGCTCGGGCCCTTCGGGGGGCAGCCAGTTCAGGCCCGAACGGCGCTGCGCATGGTTGCACAGCGCTGCGGCGGCCGGATTGTCGCGGCCATGACAAGCCGTGCGCTCCATCTGGGCGATGCTCTTCATCCCTTTTTTGCAACTGAAAATACAGCCTCGACGATGACGGTGAGTTCCCACTGGGCCCTGCTCAGCCAGCGTGCCAGCCAGTGGAGCCCCACCACCCGTGGCCTGCTGTGGACGTGTGCGTCGGGGCTGATCTTCAGCCTGCTCAACGCACTGATGCGGCTGCTGACCCAGCACATCGACCCCTTCCAGGCCCAGTTTCTGCGCTACTTCTTCGGCCTGGTGGTGCTGTTGCCGGTGCTGCTGCACCACGGCTTTGCGGCCTACAAGCCCAAGAACATCGGCAGCCAGTTCACCCGAGGCGCGGCGCACTGCCTGGGCCTGTGCCTGTGGTTCAGCGCCCTGCCCCGCATCCCCCTGGCCGACATGACGGCCATCGGCTTC
>JANOAQ010000559.1:0-13269 GCA_031411195.1 Burkholderiaceae bacterium
AGCGGCATGATGTTCAGCCCGCAATCACTGGCCGAAAACTGCAGGCTGTTGCGGATGTTGCTGGCCGACGCGGCCAGATTGCGCTGCGACAGCGGCACGATCTTGGGCCGCGAGGTGGTGCCCGAGGTGTGCAGCACCATCGACACATCGCCCGGCTGGGCATGGCCACGCTGGGCCGTGGCCGCGCCAGCGCCGCCCCCATCAACGCCATCGCGCGGCACCAGGCTGAACTGGCCCGCCGCTGCGCCCTCGGGCACCACCAGGTCGAGCAGGCGAACGCCCAGCCTGGTGGCCACGTCGATGGCCGGCGAGGCGCTGCCGGCTTCGACGATCAGCGCCTTGGCGTTGAGGTCGGACAGATAGAACTCGAACTCGTCGGCGCGGTAGGCCGGATTCAGCGGCGCACTGGCCACACCACTGGCGCAGGCCATGAAACAGGCGGCCATCTCGGGGCCGTTGGCCAGCACGATGGCCACCCGGTCATTGCGGCCGATGCCCAGGGCATTGAGCCGGGCCAGGGTGGCATCGATCAGGCTGCGCAGGCCGCCAAAGCTGAGAGGCGCGCGTGACGGCGCGGAAAGCGCGGGGGCGGCATCGGCGCCGGCGGACAGCAGGTCTTTGAGCGTGGGGTGCATGGGTCAACCTTGAGCGTGAAGCGCCGGGTTATACCCGAGCGCAGCACTGGGAGGGGTTGTCGGCCGCCGATCGGTTCAACCGGACCGCATGCCCTGCAGCAGCGCCAGCACGGCCTCGGCGGTTTCCTGCGGGTGTTCCATCGGGTAGAGGTGGGTGCCCTCAGCCACACCAGGCGGTCACCGGCCAACTGGCGTGCGGTGCTCAGCCCGCCCTGGCGCACCTCGGTCGAGCGCGTGCCGGCGATGAAGCCCACCGGGCACTTCACCGGCCGGCGCCGCAACGTGGCGCCCAGTTGGTGGGGCAGGGTGTTGTAGATGCGGGTCTCGACCTCGCGGTCGAAGGCCAGCACCGTTTTGCCGCCCCGGCGCACGGTGCCGGCGGCGATGTAATCGGCCAGCACGCCCGGCGCCCAGCGCGCGAACACGGCCTTGGTGCTGTAGTGGTCCATCACGGCCTGGCGTGAAGGCCACTCGTGCCGGCGGGTTTGCGACACCCTGCCCGGCCCCACCCGGGGCAGCAGCCGGCCGGTCTTGAGCATGCGCACCGTGTGCGCCCGCCAGCCGGTGAACACCGGTGAATCCAGCATCACCAGGCCGTGCGCCAGATCGGGCCGCTTGCACGCCGCCAGCAGGCTGAGCAGGCCACCCAGCGAGTGGCCCACCAGGTAGGCACCCTGCGGCGCCTGGGCGTCGATGAAGTCGATCAACTGGTCGCGCAGGCGGGGCCAGTTGCTGGTGACGGGGTAGCGCGGATCGTGGCCGAACTGCGGCACCGCCAGCACCTGCCAGCCGGCCGCGCGCCACAGCGCAAACAGTTGCCGGTAGGTGCCCGCCGGAAAGCCGTTGGCATGGGAGAAGACCAGGGTCGGGCGCATCGTGACAGTCAGTGAAAACCCGTATTTTGCAGGGTGATTCGCCGCCGCGCCGCGCGCTCAGGGCAATGCGCCCACCTCGCCCAGAAACTGCGCCAGCCGGGCCAGCGCCGCCTCGCGCGCGGCGGGGTTGCCGCCGACGTGTACGCCCTGCCCGGGGTTGACGCCGTTGGGCACCTCGCGCCACAGCCGCACCGGGCTGGTGCCGTCAAAGCCGTGGTACGCGCCGGCATAGGCCACCACCAGGGGGCGTGGCTCGGCCGACTCCTGGCCCAGGGCCTGGCAGGGCTGCGGGGGTGTCCAGTCGTCGTCGGCGCCCAGCAGCATCAGCAGGGGCGCGCTGGGTTGGTAGCCGCGCCGGCGCTCGTCGGCGCAGCCAGGGTAGAAGGCCACGGCAAAGGCCGGGCGCACCGAGGCGGCGGCCACCTCGGGCAGGCGCAGGTTGGTGCTGGTCAGCACGGCCGAGCCCCCGTGCGACCAACCGATCAGCCCGATGCGACGCACATCCACACCGGGCTGGGCGGCCAGCCACTGCAGTGCACCCAGGGCATCTTGCCGGCGGTGCTGCTGCTGCACCTTGCGCTGGCCGATCTTTTGCGTGCACAGCGAGGTTTCGCCTCGCGGCGTCAATGAATCGGTGATGAGCACGCGCAAGCCCAGGGCCTGCAGGCGCTGGGCGTAGTCCAGCATGCGCGCGCTGAGTTGGCCACTGCGCCCGTAAGGCCCACCGCAGCCGTGCAACAGCAGTGCCGCGCCACGGGCCGGGACGCCCGGCTCGGCCGCGCCGCCGAACCAGAAGCCCGGCAGTTGCACTGCGGTGCCGCCGGGGGCGTCGAGGCTGGGCACCTGCACCGCCAAAGGCTGGGCGCCGCACCAGGCCGCCAGGCTCAGGCCACAGGCGCCCACCAGGGCGCAAAGCGTGCGTTGCAGGCGCACAGCAGGGCGCGAATGTGCGGGCGGCCCTGCACACAGCCCGGCAGGCGCCGGCGTGGGCGCTGGCCGGAACGGGGGTGAGATCGAGGTTTGCATGCCGGCAGTGTGCCGCGCGCTTTTAAACTGCACCCTCCGGGATGACACCCGCCGATTCCGCTGTGGCTTCCATGATCAACCCCATCGTTTTTGCCGTACCGGTCTTCCTGCTGCTGATGGCGGGCGAATACGCGCTCAGTCGCCGCCGCGCTCAGCCGGTGTACCGGGCGGCCGACACGGTGAGCAGCCTGTCGCTGGGCGTCATCAGCCAACTGGTGGGTGGCTTCACCAAACTGCTGGCCCTGGGTATCTACACCGTGGTGTACGAGCAAGCCGCGCTGGTGCGGCTGCCCGCTGATTCGCCCCTGGTGTGGTTGGGTGCGCTGCTGGCCTACGACTTCTGCTACTACTGGCTGCACCGCATGGGCCATGAGGTGCACCTGCTGTGGGCCGCGCACGGTGTGCACCACAGCAGTGAAGACTACAACCTGGGCACCGCGCTGCGCCAGACGGGCACCGGCTTCCTGTTCGGCTGGCTGTTCTACCTGCCGATGGCCGTGGCCGGCGTGCCGCCGCTGGTATTTGCGGTGGTGGCGCTGGTCGACCTGCTGTACCAGTTCTGGGTGCACACCGAGTTGGTGGGGCGGCTGGGCTGGTTCGACCGGGTGTTCGTGTCGCCCTCCAACCACCGCGTGCACCATGGCCAGAACGACTACTGCATCGACCGCAACTACGGCGGCATCCTGATTCTGTGGGACCGGCTGTTCGGCACCTTTGTGCAAGAGCGGGCCGACGAACCGGTGGTCTACGGCATCCGGGGCGCCCTGCGCAGCTGGAACCCGTTGTGGGCCAATGTCCATGGCTATGCCGCCATCGCGCAGGGCATGGGCGCCGCGCCGCGCTGGGCCGACAAACTGCGTCTGCCCTTCATGCCGCCGGGCTGGCGGCCCGTTGGCGCCAAGGCACAGGGCAAGCCGGATTTTGATGCCGCACGTTTCGAGCGTTATGCACCCCCCTTGCCGCCGGCACTGGCGAGGCATGCCCTGCTGCAACTGGCGGTGCTGCTGGCCTTCAGCCTGCACTTCCTGCTGGTGGCGCCGCAAATCAGCGTGGCCCTGGGTGCGGCCTACGCGCTGGCCATCGGTCTGCAATTGACGGCGCTGGCCGGCCTGACCACCCGCGCCCTGGCGGGCACAGCCGGCGAGGCCGCACGCTGGCTGTGCGGCGCGGTGCTGCTGTGGGCGTCGCCCTTGCACGGGCCGGTCTGGCTGGCGCTCTGGCTTGCCGCTGGCCTGCTGGGTGCTGCGGCCCTGGCCCACGCAAGCCAGGCCGCCGCGCGGCCGGCGGCCGTCAAAGCCCCAGGTAGCCCCGCTGGGTGATCGTGGGGCTGTCCGGGGCGTCGGTGCGTCGGGCGGCGGCCAGGGCTTGATCACGCAGCGCCTGGGCCTGTGTGGCCTGGTCCGGGTCGCCAGTGGCGGCCAGCGCAGCGGCCCGCACGCGCTGCAGATACGCCTGCATGCGCACATCCTGAAAACCGGTCAGTGATTGCCAGCCGGCCAATGCGTCGGCGCTGTGCGCCAGCGCATCGCTTGGCCTGCGCTGGGCCAGTGCCACCCGGGCCAGCCCCGCATGTGCCAGACTGACATGCGACCAGGTCGGTTTGGCAGCAGCATCGATCACCTGCTGGAACTGCGCGCGCGCGGCGGGCAGCTCGCCCTGGTCCAGCAGAAAGCGGGCCCAGCGCTCGCGCACGGCGGCCGTGGGTTGGCTGTCGGGCGGCTCATGCGCTTCGTAGGCCTGCAGCGACTGCGTCAGCGCCTGCCGTGCCTGGGCCGGTCTGCCCAGGCGGGCCAGGGCATCGCCCAGGTGGCGACGGCAGCGGCGCAGGTCGAAATCGTAGTTGGATCGCTTCATGAACCCTGCTTCGGCGGCCTGCAGCAGGGGCAAGGCCAGGTCGGGTCGACCTTCTGCCGCCAGGCGCTCACCAAAATCTTCACGCACGGTGCTGGCATCGGGCACGGCCTCGTCGGCCGATGGCATGCGGGCGATCAGGGCCTCGAACAAGGGCATGGCAGCGGCGCGGTTGCCCGACAGGTGCAGCGTGCGGGCATGTTTGGCGCGTGGCAACCAGGCGGTGCGAAAGTTGGCGCCGGTGGTGCGTTCGGCGATGTCGGCCGCACGGCCCAGCGCCTTGGCGGCGGCAGCCAGGTCGCCCGCTTGCTGGAAGGCCACGCCTTGGTTGGCGTAGAAGGTCTGCAGTTCGGCCTCGTTGCGCTCGGGCAGGCGCTCGGACAGGTCGATGGCATGCTGGTTGGCTGTCAGTGCCTGGGCATAGCGCCCGGCCGTGGAATGCTCGATGGCCAGCTCGGACCAGGCCGTGATGTGTCCGCGCTTGCCCGGTTCCACCTCGGCAAACAAGGCTTCGGCGCGCTGGAAGGCCTGCAGGCGCTCGGCCGCGCGGTCGGGTTGGTCGCGGCTGCAGATGCCCTGGTTCATCCACCAGTGCGCCCGCAGGTCGGAATGGTCGCGCCCGGCCTGGGTAAGCAAGCCGTCCAGCGCGGCCAGGCGCTGGCGGCAGCCGGCCTGGTTGCCCTGTGCGTACAAATTGGCCGAGGCTTCCAGCTCGCCCGTCAGGATGTTGTCGTGCAGCGGGCCGTAGCGCTGGCGCACCAGGCTCAGCTGGCGTGCCTGCAGGTCGTTGAAGGCGGCGGTGTCGCCCAGTTCGCGATAGATGTCGGCGGCGGTGCGCAACAGCTCGATGCGCAGGTCGGGGTCGTTGGCAAACTGCACGTCGATGCGTGCGGCGCTGCGGTCGAGCAGGGTCTTGGCGGTGGTCTGGCCGTCGGGCTTGCCGCCGGCCAGCCGAGGATCGGCCGCGCTGAAGGTGCCCAGCAGAAAGTCCTTCACCGCTTCGGCACGGCGGGCCTGGGCGCGTGCCTCCTGGGTTTGCCAAAGCACGCCGCCCACGCCCATCGCCAGGGCCAGCGCCAGTGCACCGCCCAGTGCCACCGGCAGCCGGTGCCGGCGAACAAAGCGGGCCAGCCGCGCAGCGGCACCCAGGCGGTGGGCGTGCACCGGCAGGTGCTGGCGGTGGCGCCGCAGGTCGTCGGCCAGTGCCGACACCGAGGCATAACGTGCCTCGGGTGCGTGCTGCAGGGCCTGGGCAACGATGGCGTCCAGGTCGCCCGCCAAGGCCTTGCGCAGGGCTGGCGTGGCCGCCAGGCGTGACGGTTGCGGCGTTTCATCCAGTGCCGCATCACGCCGCCGGCCGGCAAAGGCCGCTTGCCCGGCCAACAGCTCGAACAGCATCAGCCCCAGCGCGTACACATCGGTGGCCACGCTCACCGGGCCACCCACCAATTGCTCGGGCGCGGCGTACTGCGGCGTGGCCAGCACGCCCTGGGCGCGGGTGAGCACGGTGCTGTCGGCATCAACCGCCGGATCACCCACCTCGCCGGCCTGCAGCAGCTTGGCGATGCCGAAGTCCAGCAACTTGACCTGGCCGTCGGCCGTCACCAGCACATTGGCCGGCTTCAGGTCGCGGTGGGCCACCAGCCGGCCGTGGGCGTGGGTCACCGCATCGGCCACCTGGTCGAACAAGGCCAGGCGGGCATCCAGCGGCAGGCCCTGCTGCTGGCACCAAGTGGTGATGGGCAGGCCGTGCACGGCTTCCAGTGCCAGCCAGGGCTGGCCCCCGGCGGTACTGCCATCGGCCGGCAGCTCTTCGGCCACGCCAGCATCGTAGAAGCGCGCGATGTGCGGGTGCGACAACCCGGCCAGGATGTCGCGTTCGCGGGCAAAGCGCTGGCGCACACCGGCGGCGTTCAGGTTTTCCAGCAGGTGGCGGTGCGGCAGCTTCAGCGCCACCTGGCGGGTGTAGGCGCCGTCAGCCCGCTCGGCCAGCCACACCACGCCCATGCCGCCACGCCCCAACTCACGCAGCAGTTGCCAGGGGCCGATGCGCTGGCCGGCGCGGTGGGCCGGGCCTGCATCGGCGTCTGGCGCCAGGCGCGGGGCGCTGAGGTAGCCATCGGCCAAGGCCCCGGGCTGCTGCGCCAGCACTGTGGCCAGCCAGGGGCGCAGCACCGCTTCATCGGCGGGCAAGGCATCGAGCGCGGCAGCGCGGTCGGCCGCTGGCAAGGCCAGCAAGGCGTCTAGCCGGTGCGAGAAGGCGGGCCAGTGTTCGGGCGGGCAGGGCAGGGTGGTCATGGCTGGTACGACCAACGGCCCGGGCGGTGGGATCCGGACATCAATCCAGCATGCTGCGCAGCAGCAACCGGGCTTTGTCCCAGTCGCGGCGCACGGTGCGGTCGGTCAGGCCCAGCACCTGGGCGATCTCTTCATCGGTCATGCCGGCGAAGTAGCGCATCTCCACCACCTGGGCCAGGCGGGGCTCGACGGTGGCCAGTGCGTTCAGCGCCTCATCCACCCGCAGGGCCTCGGTGCTGTCGTCGGCGGCAAGGCCATTGGCCACCACGGTGTCCAGGGTCAGGTCGGCCACGCCGCCGCCGCGTCGGTCGGCCTGCCGCTCACGCACGAGGTCAACGATCACCGAGCGCATCACCCGCGCCGCGTAGGCATAGAAGTGGCCCCGGGTAGTGAAGCGCAGCGCATCCACCCGTCCGGCCAGCCGCAGAAAGCTCTCGTGAACCAGGGCCGTGGTGTTGAGGCCTGGCGCGCCGTGCTGGGCCGAGTGCAGGCGCGCGCGGGCGATCTTCTTCAGTTCGGGGTACGCGGCTTCCCAGGAGGCCGGCGCGGCGTCGTCGTGGGCGTCGCTGGCATCGGTGGGCAGCATGGTGGCCAGATCTTCGCATGGGCTGAACACGTGCGGCCTGTCGCTCAGGTGCTCGCCGGGGTTGCCCACCCCGGTGCAATATCCGGCGTTGCACAAGGAGACCGCGCCATGGGCAGCGCCGAAGAAGCAAGACCGCCCGCACCGGTGGCTTGGCCATTTCTGGCCCCATTTGCGAGCCGAAGTTTTTGTTTCCAGTGGCCCGCCGACCTGTGCACGGCCTGGGCGTTGGAGATGGAGACGCTGATCCTGGGCTGGTACGTGCTGGTGCAGACCGGTTCGGTGTTGATGCTCACCGCCTTTGGTGCACTGCAGTTCATCGGCACGCTGGCCTCACCCCTGCTGGGCACGCTGGGCGACCGGGTGGGCCTGCGGCGGGTGTTGGCCAGCATGCGGTTTGCTTATGCCACGCTGTCTGGCGTGATCCTGCTGCTGGCGGCCAGCGGCCACCTCAGCCCCTGGGCCGTGCTGGCTGTGGCGGGTGTGGCCGGCATGCTGCGCCCGTCCGACATCGGCATGCGCACGGCGCTGGTCGGGGCCACCGTGCCGCCGCAGCACCTGATGGCGGCGATGGGCATCTCGCGCACCAGCATGGATTCGGCCAAGGTGGCCGGCGCCCTGGTGGGCGCGGGCGTGGTGGCGGTGTTCGGCATGGTGGTGGCGTATGCGGGCATCACGCTGATCCACCTGGCCGGCGCGCTGCTCACCTTGCGTGCCGACAGTGGCTACCACCAGGCCCCGCTGCTTGCGGGCCAGGCGGTGGCGGCGCGGCCGTCGCCGTGGCGTGAACTGCGCGAAGGGCTGGCCTACATCTGGCACACGCCAATACTGTTGGCGGCGATGACGGTGGCGGCCCTGGTCAACTTGAGCGCCTATCCCTTCACAGGGGGGCTGATGCCCTACATCGCCCGCGACATCTTCCACTTCGACCAGCGTGGTCTGGGCTGGTTGGTGGCCAGCTTTGCCGGCGGCGCGCTGGCCGGGTCTTTGCTGATGGGCGCGGTCGGCGGCCGGCTGCGCCCCGGCCGCACCATGCTGGTGGCCTGCGTGCTGTGGTTCGGCAGCCTGTTCTGTTTTGTGGCCACGCGGCAACCGGTGCTGGCCATGCTGCTGCTGGCGGCGGCCGGCGCGGCCCAGAGCACCAGCATGCTGTCACTGTCGATGCTGCTCTTGCGCAACTCGGACCAGCGCTTTCGCGGCCGCATCATGGGCGTGCGCATGCTGGCCATCTACCCCTTGCCGGTGGGGCTGCTGTTGGCTGGTGCGCTGATTCCCCGCATCGGCTATGGCCCGGCCGCCTACTCGATGCTGGGCGCCGGCCTGCTGGTGATGCTGGCCATCGGCCTGGCCTGGCGGGCGCACCTGTGGCGTGATGACACGCCGGGCATAGCCCGCAGCCAGGCTGCGGCCGCACCGGTTCGGTCGGACTGATCGACCGGTTCGGCTGGATCGGCTTGATCTGCTTGATCGGGCCCAGCCCCTGCATTCACAGGGGGATGTCCGGGGCATGCCCAGCCTTGAACACCCCGCGTGAAGGTGATGCGCACCGCAACCTGTTTGCCAAGCCGAGGCGGATGTCCGGTTTCGGGCCGCCGGGCCGTTGGTCCTTCAGGATCAATTCACTGGCCTGCCACACCCCCATCGACCGAGGACATTCGACATGAAGACCAGCCTGCACAAGACCCTGCAACTCAGCGCCTTTTTGCTGGCCGGCCTGGCCACTTTGTCGGTACACGCAACGGTGGCGTATGGCGTGCGGGGCGGCGCGCAGGCACAGGCACGCGACGACGGCAACTTCAGCAACGACAACAACCGTTTCGGCAACCCGCTGGGCCTGAACGAAATGACCTGGGACAGTGTGAGCGCGAAGTCGGGCACCACCGCATTCGTCAAACTGGGTGGCCGACAGGCCGCGTCGATCGGCCGGGCCTGGGGCTTCGGCGGTGGCGTGGGCCTGGCGCTTTCGTCAGAGGCGCAGATCACTGACGCCCACTACTACGCGAGGAGCAATGCCTATGCCGACTCGGTGATGAAGCTGAGCAACATGATCGGCGGCATCAGCGGCACTGTCGGCCAGATGGTGCTGACCGGTGAAACCGTCGTCTCGCTCAGTGGCGGCCCGTTCTACGACATCATCAATGGCATCGGCTATGGCTACGGCAGCGGTGGCTACACCCTGGGCTGGCTGGCCCAGGCCTATGCGCCAGGAACCGATGGCTGCCTGGTGCCTGGCGCGGCCTGCCGTGCTGTCAAGCAGGTTGGCCAGAGCTTCAGGGCCGGCAGTTCAGGCGGCGGACAGGTGCCTTGGCGGCTGGAATTGACGGTTCGTGCGGGCGACCTGTTTTCCTTCGAATTTTCGGCCCGCGCCACGGTCTCGGCTGGCGCCAGTCTGAGCATCGAGAACGCGTCGCCGTTGCTGATCGGGTCGTCGCCGGACGATGGCCTGCTTGCGCCGTCGTGGGATGCAGACCCGTCGCCCCTTGTGGCCAACACAGGCCCGCGCATCTGGCTGAGCCCGGGCCTGAGCCTGACCGACACCGCCGGGCTGGTCGCCCTGGGCGATGGCAGCTACGGGTTTTCAGCGCCTGTACCCGAGCCCGCCACCTGGGCCGTGCTGTTGCTGGGCCTGACCACGCTGGGCGGGGCACTGCGCATCCAACGCGCGCCGCGTCGCGCCCAGGCTGCCTGAGCACGCGCTGCATCACACGATCCGGTCTTCGGGCTTGCTGATCTTGCCCATGGGCTCATAGCGCTGGCTGGGCGCCAGCGGGTGCTCTGCGGCGCCGCCGTCCCACACCGGGTCGGCGATGCCCTCGAAGACCTCGCGCAGGCGCTGGCCCCAGGTGCTGTGGATCATCTGGAAGTAGGGGTTGTGCTCGTCGATGCAGACCACCTGGTTAGTGCAGAAACTGCCTTCGCGGTAGACCAGCAGATCGAGCGGCAGGCCCACGCTGAGGTTGGATTTGAGCGTGCTGTCCATGCTGACCAGGGCGCATTTGGCGGCTTCGTCCAGCGGTGTGGCGGGCGTGAGCACGCGGTCGAGGATGGGCTTGCCGTACTTGCTTTCGCCCACCTGGAAGAAGCAGGTCTCACGCGTGGCCTCGATGAAGTTGCCGGCCGAGTACACCAGGAACATGCGCATCGCCTCGCCCTTGATCTGGCCGCCGAAGATCATGCTGGCGTTGAAGTCGATGCCGGCAGCCTTCAGGCTGGGGCCATCTTGCTGGTACACGCGGCGCACCGCGCTGCCCAGGACGCGCACGGCGTCGAACATGCTTTGCGCGTTCCAGATCGTCAGCGCTTCCTGGTCGGGGCCGCGGTCGATCTTTTCGAGCTGCAGGATCTCGCGCACGCTCTGGCTGATGCTCAGGTTGCCGGCCGACAACAGCACCATGAAACGGTCGTCGGCCTTCTCGTAGACCATCATCTTGCGGAAGGTGCTGATCTGGTCGATGCCCGCGTTGGTGCGTGAGTCGGACAAAAAAACCAGGCCCGCGTTGATGCGGATGCCGATGCAATAGGTCATGGGGTAGGCTGGTGTGTGGCAGACGCCCGGCGCCCGCCGCCCGGCATGCCAAACAGCGTATCAGGCCAGCGTATCAGGCTGCCGCTGCACCGCGGCCGGTCAGCCCGCGCCGAAGCGCTGGCGCACCGCGCGCAACCCCGCCTCGGTGGCACGCAGCGCCTTGGCGATGTCGGCGTCGGTGTGGGCCGCGCTCAGGAACATGTTGTGCTTCGGGTGCAGGTACACGCCGTGACGCAGCGCCTCGGCACAGAAGGTGAAACCCTTCTCCCAGGCCGGGTCGGCGTCGAACAGCACCAGCGGCATCTGCACCGGCCCGCTCTGTCGGATGGCCACACCCAGCCCCTCCGCTTGCTCGGCCAGGCCCTGGCGGAACAGGCTGCCGATGCGCTCCAGGTGCGCCACCAAGCCGTCGCGCCTGGCCACGGCCAGCGTGGCCAGGCCGGCGGCCATGGCCACGCCACCGGCCCAGAACGAGCCGGTGGTGAAGATCCGGCCGGCGGCGTCGCGCAGCGCGTCGGTGCCGGTCACCGCGGCCAGCGCATGGCCGTTGGCGATCGACTTGCTCCAGGCGCACAGGTCGGGGCGAATGCCCATCGGCTCCCAGCTGCCGGCCAGGTGCAGACGCATGCCGGTGCGCACTTCGTCGAGCACCAGGGCGGCGCCGGCCTGGGTGCACAGCCGGCGTGCCGCCTGCGCGAAGGCGGGCGTGGGCAGTTCCTGGTCGACGCCCAGGTCGTGCCGGATCGGGGCCAGCAACACGGCCGCCAGGTCGGCACCGGCTTCGGCCACCGCCTGTTCGAGGCTGGGCACGTCGTTGTAGCGCAAGCGGATCAGGTGGGCCCGGTCTTCGGACGTGGTGCCGGCCGCCACAGGCGTGCACCAGGGCGCGGCGCCGTGGTAACTGCCGTTCGCGACCAGCACCTTGCGCCGGCCCGTGGCCGCACGCGCGACCATCAGCGCCACGGTGGTGGCGTCGGTGCCGTTTTTCTGAAACAGCACCCAGTCGGCATGGGCGAAGGTGCCGACCACCGCCTCGGCCAGTTCGACAAAGCGCGGCGTGGGGCCGTTCAGGCAATCGCCCAGCGCGGCCTGGGCCTGTGCGGCGGCCTCAACCTCGGGGTGACGGTAGCCCAGCAGGTTGGGGCCCCAGGCGCACATGAAGTCGATGAACTCACGACCGTCCACATCCCACAGCCGGCAGCCCTGGCCGCGCTGGAAGAACTGCGGATAACCCGGTGGCAGCGCGGCCACGTTGAGGTGGCCGGTCATGCCGCCCGGCACGACGCGGCGGGCGCGCTGGCGCAGGGCATGGTCGGCGCTCTCGGGGCCGGTTTCGGCGGCGTCCTCAAGGGCAGTCCGGGTGGTGCAAGGGTGTGATGCAGGCGGGGTCGGCGGCATGGCGGCTCCTCGGCCGGCAGGCAGCCGGCACGCATCAACCCATGATAGTCAACGGCGCGGTGGCGCCGATGGCGCCGACTGTCGGGCCGCTTTGCGCCGGGTCAGCCGCGGCGCACCAGGGCCTTGAGCCGGTACAGCGCGTCCAGCGCCTCGCGCGGCGTCAGTGCATCGGGCTCGATGGCGGCCAGTGCGGCATCCACTGGCGATGGCTCGGGCGCGTTGCTGGGCTCCGCAGGCGCTGCAAACAGATCGACCTGCGCGTTGCCAGCCCGTTGCTGGGTTTCCAGCGCCTCCAGCGTGGCGCGGGCCTGGCGTACCAGCCCCGCCGGCATGCCCGCCAGCCGCGCCACCTGCACGCCGTAACTGCGGCTGGCCGGGCCTGGCTCGATGGCATGCAGGAAGACGATGTCGTGCCCGGCCTCCACGGCCGAGACATGCAGGTTGATCGCCCGCTCATGGCGCACCGGCAATTCGGTCAGCTCGAAATAATGGGTCGCGAACAGCGTGAAGGCCTTGTTGCGGTCATGCAGGTGCGTGGCGATGGCGCCCGCCAGCGCCAGGCCGTCGAAGGTGCTGGTGCCGCGGCCGATCTCGTCCATCAGCACCAAGGACTGGTCGGTGGCAGCGTGGATGATGGCCGCGGCCTCGGTCATTTCCACCATGAAGGTCGATTGCGCATTGGCCAGGTCGTCGGCCGCGCCGATGCGGGTGTGGATCGCATCCATCGGCCCCAGGCGGCAGGCACTGGCGGGCACATGGCTGCCGATGGCGGCCAGCAGGGCGATCAAGGCGACCTGGCGCATGAAGGTCGATTTGCCGCCCATATTCGGGCCGGTGATCATCAGCAATTTGGTGCGGGCGTCGAGCCGACAGTCATTGGCCATGAACTCGCCCGCGCCGGTCTCGCGCAGCCGCGATTCGACCACCGGGTGGCGGCCGGCGGTGATGTCGATGGCCGGCACGTTGACGAACTCGGGACGGCACCAGCGCAGGGTGGCGGCGCGCTCGGCCAGGGCCGCCAAGGCGTCGAGGCTGGCCAGCGCCCGGCCCAGCGCGGTCAGCGGCTGAAGCTCGTCG
>JANOAQ010000560.1:0-2700 GCA_031411195.1 Burkholderiaceae bacterium
CTCTTCGTAGTTGGCGCTGACCACGCTGTAGGCGCGCAGCAGCGGCTTGCCATTCACCCGCAGGCCGATCATCGTGAAGTGGCCGTTCTTGAAGCGCAGGCTGGGGCCGCGGGTCAGGGTGAAGGAGAACAGGCGGTCGGTCCAGTGGTGGACAGACAGCACTTTTTCTTCGTTGAATGCGCTCATGGTGATCGGTGCTGAAGGCGGTGGAAGCAAAGGGGCAAGGCCCAGGGCCGTCGGCACCCAATGCAGCGGAGACTGCCCCCGTGCCCTTGCGCTGCCTGCACCCTGAATGTAGCATCGGCTACAAATTGATGTAGCGGGCACTACATGAAATTAGCGCCCGCTGCGCCGACTGTTATTGTGCCTCAGCCTCAGGGTTGACCCTGGGTGTACGGGCTTGCGCAGGATCAAGACGAGGGCAGCCATGGCTGAGCATGAGCACACCAAGACCGATGGGCTGGGCGAGGCCGGCGTGGCTTTGACGCCAGTGCCCGACTGGCGCACGGCGCCGCGCAACGAGCGCATGGCCGCGCACAAGGTCGAGTGCAATGCCTGCCCGGTGCTGTGCCAGATCAGCGAGGGCAAGGTGGGCGCTTGTGATCGCTACGCCAACCAGGCGGGCGTGCTGATCCGCGTCGACCCGGTGCTTTTGGTGCAACGTCGGCTGGGCCAGGGCGCGCAGGCCGATCTGGTGCCATTTCTGGCCGAAGGCGCACCCCCGCAGCCGGCGGCCGAGGTGGATGCGGCGGGCGAAGTCTTCATCACCGCCGTAGGCGCTTCCACCACCTACCCCGACTACAAGCCCGCGCCCTTCATCGTCTCGTCGCTGACCGAGGGCGTGGACATGGTCACCGTGGTCACCGAGGGCATCTTCAGCTACTGCAGCCTGAAAGTGAAGATCGACACCGACCGCTGGCTGGGCCCCGAGCAGGCCAATGTGCGCTGCAAGGGCGAGGTGGTGGGCCATGTCAGCACGGCCGAATACGGCAGCCAGATGCTCAGCCTGGGCGGCGTGCACCACATCACCGGCGGCAGCAAGAAAGAGGGCCGCACCACGGTGGACATGATGTGCGCACTGGGCAACCAGCAGGCGGTTGAACTGACCATCGACGGTGGCGCCCAGGTGCTGGTGCAGGCGGGCCGGGCGCCGGTGGTCAACGGCGTGCCCGAAGCGCGCATGCGGGTGGGTTGCGGCTCGGCCACCATCGGCATCTTTGCGCAGCAGATGGCCGCACTGGTCGATGAGGTGGTGGTGGTCGACGACCACATCACCGGCGTGCTGACAGAGCACCAGGCCGGGCGCTGCTTGGGCCTGCGCCGCTCCGGCCTGAAGATCCGCGGCCGCAAGAGCACGCCGGGGCGCTACTTTCAGGTGGCCAACCCGGGCACCGGCTGGGGCGGCACCGACATCGTCGACCCGCTGAGCGTGCTGGAGCCCTGGGATGCGGACGAAGCCTGGCCCGGCCAGCGCCTGCTGATGGTCAGCACCACCGGCGAGCACGCGGCCTGGTTCGTGTTGGACGATGCCCTGCGGCCCCAGGCCGTGCCGATACCAGCGTCGGTGCAGGCCGTCGTCGACCGCATCGGTGAAAACTGCGAGCCGTCGCTGTGCACCGTGCTTTTTGTCGGTGGCGCGGGTGGCAGCCTCCGCGCCGGCGTCACCGACAACCCGGTACAGCTGACGCGGGCCATCAAGCAAAGCCTGGTCAATGTCACCTGCGGCGGTGCGCCGGCCTATGTGTGGCCGGGCGGTGGCATCACCGTGATGGTGGACGTGAAGCGCATGCCGGCCAACAGCTTTGGCACCGTGCCCACACCGGCCATCGTGGCGCCCATCGAGTTCAGCATGCGGCTGACCGACTACCAGGCCCTGGGTGGCCACATGGCCTATGTGCGCCCGCTGGCCCAGGCCCTGGCCACCGGTGCCTGGCACCAGGATGGCGCGCCACTGGCCCGACGCTTCGTGGCCCCCGGTGCGGGCAATGCGTGGCCACTGGGCCAGGCCCCGCTGCTGGGATGAGCGGCGCCACCCAAGCGCCATTGCCCGGCGGGCGCTGGCACTTTCAGCACGGGCCCATCGACCTGGTGATCGGCGCCGAGGGCGAAGCCGGTGCGGTGGCAACGGCCCATGGCGTCGCCTGGCAGCGCTTCGAGGGCTTGCTCGCCGAATTGGTGGCCGAACTGCCCCTGCTGCGCCAGCCGGTGCCGGCCGAAGGCTGCAACCCGATGCACGGCCCGGTGGCGCGCCGCATGTGGGCCGCCTGCGCACCGCTGCGCGAGGCGGCCCAGGGCTACCTGACGCCCATGGCGGCGGTGGCCGGGGCTGTGGCGCAAGAGATCGTGGCCGCCTACCAGCGCTCCGGCATCACCCGCGCCTGGGTCAACAATGGCGGCGACATCGCCCTGCATCTGGCGCCAGGCACCCAGGCCACGGTGGGCCTGTTTGCCGACCTGGCGCGCTTTGATGCCGCCCAGGCGCAGCGCACCGCAACGGGGCAGCTACGCACCGATGGGCAGTTCACCGTGCATGCGGCTGATGCAGTGCGCGGCGTGGCCACCAGCGGCTGGCGTGGTCGCAGCCACTCACGCGGCATTGCCCACATGCGGCGCGCCACCGGGCCGTGCATCGGGTTGCAGCCTTCGGCCGGCACCGGCTGGCGCAGCAGGGGCAGTTCGGCCACCAATTCGGCGAGCAAG
>JANOAQ010000561.1:0-2423 GCA_031411195.1 Burkholderiaceae bacterium
CAAACGCATCCACCGGCGCACGCTCCGAGCGCAGGCCGTTGATGGCGTGCTCGGGGTTGCGCCAGCCGATGGCCATGCCGGTGAACAGCATGCGCTCGGGCGGCGTGCCGATGAACGCCCTGATCGTCTTGGGGTACACCACCCAACATTCCTGCGGGCAGCTGTCCAGGCCCTCTTCACGCAGCAGCAGCATCAGGCTTTGCAGGAACATGCCCAGGTCGCTCCATTGCGGCGGGCCCATGCGCCTGTCGACGGTGCAGAACAGCGCCATCGGCGCGCCGAAGAACTGGTAGTTGCGCGCAAACCAGCGCAGGCGGGCGGCCTTGTCTTCACGCGGGATGCCCAGGCGGGCATACATGTCTTCACCGATCTTGAAGCGGTAGTCGCGGTAGGGCGCCACCAGCTCTTTCGGGTAGATGTCGTACTCGGGCTGCTCGCTCTTGTCGCCGGCTGCAGCGGCGGCCATGCGGGCAGCCACGTTGGCGCGCAGTTCATCGAGCTTGGCGCCGGCCACCACATCGATGTGCCAGGGCTGCAGATTGCCGCCCGAAGGCGAGCGCGAAGCGGTTGCGAGCACCCGGCGTATCACCTCGGCCGGCACGGGGGTGGGCAAAAAATCGCGCACCGACATGCGGGTGTTCAGGGCTTCGGTGACGGTTTTGGAGGCTGTGGTCATGGTGTGGATGTGGAGTGACGTCAAAACGAAGTTCAGGGCGCTAGGCTTGTGATGACCTAACCCAGCAAACGCCGCGGAACCGGCTTGGCCGGGCCGCTGGCGTTGCCCCCTGGAGGGGGCGGCCAAAGGCCGTAGGGGGTGGTCTTACCGGAGGTCGGAGACGACTTTCCAGCGGCCGTCCTGGATCTGGCTCAGGCGCGATTGGGCCGAGCCCAGGCGCTTGGTGGCCGAGAAGGTGAAGGCCGGGTTGCCGAACATGTCGGCCGGTACTTCGCCCATGGTTTCCATGGCCTTGACGAAGCTGTCGGTGGTCAGATTGGGGCCGGACTTTTGCGCGGCCCGGATGAACAGGTCGATGCCGGCGTAGGTACCGGTGGAATAGGTGCTGGGGTCGTCACCGAACCTGGTCTTGTACTTGGTGGCCCAGAAGCGCAGGTTCTGCTGCTCCACGTCCAGGTAGGGAAAGAAGGCGGTGGACACGGCATAGAAGCCGTCCATGCCCTTGCCGCCCAGCTTGTGGATCAGGTCGGTGTAGGTGGCCTGCGAGCCGATGACGGTCGGGTTCCAGCCCGTCTTGCGGGCTTCGGCGATGGCGCCGATGGTCTCGCGGATGATGGTGCCCAGCACCAGGAAATCGCAGCCGCTGGCCTTCAGGCGGGCGATCTGCGATGAAAAATCGGTGGCGCCGCGCTTGTAGGTGGTCTTCTCGCCCATGGCCACGTTGATGTCCTTGAGCCCCTGCTCGGCGCCGCGCACCACTTCCAGGCCGTAGTCGTCATCCTGGTACAGGGTACAGGCGTTCTTGGCGCCTTTTTCCTTGTAGAGATTGGCCACGTTCATGCGCATGGTGTCGTAGTACGAGGCCACGCTGGCGAACTTCAGCTTGTGCGGCGGCTCGAACATCTCGCGCCCGGCCGACAGCGGCAGGAAGTTGATCACGCCCTTCTCGAACATCACCGGCATGGCCGCATTGTTCATCGGCGTGCCGATGTGCGAGGCGATCAGGAAGACCTTGTCCTGGTTGACCAGCTTTTGCGTGGCCAGCACCGCGCGCTTGGGGTCGTAGCCGTTGTCCTCGACCAGCAGCCTGATCTTGCGGCCATGGATGCCGCCTTGTTCATTGATCTCATCAACCCGCAGCTGGATGCCGTTGCGCGCAGCCTTGCCATAGGCCGCCACCGGGCCCGACAGGTCCTGGATGGTGGCGATGACGATTTCGGTCTTGCTGACACCCTGGGTGGGCATCTGGGCATGGGCCAGGCCAGCGGCGGCCAGCAGGCTGGCCAGCAACATCGAGCGGATGGGGCGGTGGGTGAACATGGGGTCTCCGGCGTGCACGGCTTTGGAAATTTTGCCGCCTTCGAGTCTGACGCAGCGCACAGGGGCTGACCATCGTCGATTCGGACGAAGGCAGGCTGGGTGGCCGGGGCCTGCTTGTCTTGCGTCAATCGGCTGCAGCGCGGCAGCACGGCGTTGCGGGCCATCAGCCAATTGGCACAAGACGCCCCAACGCCTCGAGGTCGAACATCGCCGCTCCAGACTACGGTAAGCCGACGCCATGAGCCTGCTCGACGCACCCCCCCAGCCCCACTACTTCAGCCCCGAGCATGTGCAGTTTCGCGACACGGTGCGCGATTGGGTGGCACGAGAGATAACGCCGTTTGCCACCGCCTGGGACGAAGCCGGTGGCTTTCCGCGTGAGCTTTACAAGAAGGCTGCGGCGCTGGGCATCCTGGGCCTGGACTAC
>JANOAQ010000562.1:0-3829 GCA_031411195.1 Burkholderiaceae bacterium
CAACCACATCCAGCGCCTGATGGTGACTGGCCTGTTTGCGCTGATGCTGGGTGTGGAACCCCGGCAGGTGCATGCCTGGTACCTGGCGGTCTATGTCGACGCGGTGGAATGGGTCGAACTGCCCAACACCCTGGGCATGAGCCAGTACGCCGACGGCGGCGTGATGGGCAGCAAGCCCTACATCGCCACCGGCAAATACATCCAGCGCATGAGCCCGCACTGCAAGGGCTGCCGCTACGACCCCGCGCAGCGCAGTGGCGACTCTGCTTGCCCGTTCACCACCCTGTATTGGGACTTCCTGATGCGCCACGAAACGGTGCTGGCCAAGAACCCACGCATGGCGCTGCAGGTGAAGAACGTGGCGCGCCTGACCGATGCGCAAAAGCAGGCCATGCATGAGCGCGCAGCGGCCATCCGCAGTGGCCAGGTCGGGGTGGCCGCTGCAGTCACGCCGGGAGCCGCTGCTCATGAATGACGGTTTTGCACCCAACCTGGCGGCTGCGTTTGCGCGCATCGCTGCAGTGCAGCCGGCCGCCTACGCACGCACGCGCAACGCACTGGGCGGTGCCGTGAGTCAGTTGTCGCCCTACATCACGCATGGCTTCGTCACTTTGGCCGATGTGCTGCAGGGCGTGGCCACTCGGCAAACGCTGGAAGTGCAACACAAGTTCGTCTACGAGCTGGGTTGGCGCGCCTACTTTCGCCATGTCTGGCAGCACCGCGGCAGCGGTATCCTTCAATCCTTGCACGAAGGCCCGCTGCCCGACGACGCCTACGCGCGCGAGCTGCCGGCCGACATCCGCCAGGCGTGCACCGGCGTGCCGGTGGTGGACGAGGCGGTGCGCGCGCTGTACGCCACTGGCATGCTGCACAACCACGCCCGCATGTGGCTGGCCAGTTATGTGGTGCACCTGCGCAAGGTGCACTGGCGCGCAGGTGCCGACTGGCTGGTCGGCCATCTGCTCGATGGCGACCTGGCCAGCAACCACCTCAGCTGGCAATGGGTGGCCGGCACGGGCAGCAGCAAACCGTACCTGTTCAACGCCGAAAACGTGGCGCGCTACGCGCCTGCGCCGTGGCACAGCCCGGGCAGCGTGGCCGATCAGTCCTACGAGCGCCTGGACGCATTGGCGCGCCAGTGGCCGCCGGTTTCCCGGGCCGGGCCAAGCAGCAGGCCCGACCACGTCCCTAGCGAAGAGCCGCGGTTGCACACCCAACCGCCAGTCGAGTTGGGCTGCACACGGCCGCACGCCGCCAGCGTGGTCGGCCGTGACGTCTGGCTCGTTCATCCGTGGAGCCTGGGTGCCTTGCCAGACGGGCTGGCAGCCGACACGCTGGTCGTCGGCGTCTTCGTGGCCGATTTCCACAAGCAATGGCCCTGGAGCGCACAGCGCTGGCGCTTCGTGGGCAAACGCATGGCCGACATTGCCGGCGAGCGATGGCACGGCGACGCGGCCGCCATCGGCGACGCCTTGAAGGCCGCACGCAGCGTGCGCAGCGTCGACGAACTGCACTTGGCGCCCTGGCTGGCGCTGTGGGCAGACTGTGTGCCTGCACCGGTCTTGTTTGCGCAGCTTGATCGGCGCTGCGACTCCTTTACGCAGTGGTGGAACCGCGTCTCGCGCGGCATCAACTCGGCCGCCGAACTGTTGGTTGGCAACGTGGCGTCGAAATCATGAGCATTGCTGCAAATGGCGCAGCCGTTGAATCCCCGCCGCTGACCGTGTTGTACGACGGCGGGTGCCCCTTGTGCCGCCGCGAGATCAGCGTCTACCGCAGATTGCAGCCATTGCGCTCGGACGCACCGGTGTGCTTTGCAGACATCAGCGACGCCGAACGGCCCTTGCCATCGACATTTCCGCCCGGCACCACGCGCGCGCAGTTGCTGGCGCGTTTTCACGTGCGCGATCGCGACGGTGAACTGCTCAGTGGCGCACAGGCCTTTCTGGCCTTGTGGGCCGCGCTGCCTGGCTGGCGCTGGCTGGCACGGCTCGGCCGCATCCCGGGTGCGGCCTGGTTGATGGAGCGCACCTACCGACGTTTCCTGCGCTGGCGACCCGCACTGCAGCGCCTGGCATCCCGTTTGGATGCACCGCACCCGGCCCGACGCCAATCACGCGACGACGCACCCCTGTGACCCCATACCCTTGAGCTTCGGAACACACACCATGACATCGATCGTTCTCATCACCGGTGCCAGCGGCGGCATCGGTCGCGCCTTGGCGCAGCAGTTGCACGGCCAGGGTTACCGCGTCGCCGCAGTGGGGCGCGATGCCGGCCGCCTGGCCGATGTGCAAGCCGCCGTGCGCATTGCTGCCGACACCACCTCGCCCGAGGGCGCCGCCCTGGCCGTCGCCGCCTGCCAGGAAGCGCTGGGCGCTGCACCAACCTTGCTGGCGCATTGCGTGGGCAGCACCTTGATTGCGCCGCTGCACCGTACCCGCGCGGACGCTTACCGCGAGGTGATGCGCGTCAATCTCGACAGCGCCGTCTTCATGCTGCAGGCATGGATCGGCGCGCTGCAGGGCGGGCCCGGCGCCGCCGTGTTTGCCAGCTCCGTGGTGGCGCGCATCGGGGTGGCCAACCACGAGGCCATCGCCGCAGCCAAAGGCGGCGTCGAGGCATTGGTGCGCAGTGCTGCGGCAACCTATGCGTCGCAGGGGCTTCGAATCAACGCGGTTGCGCCGGGCATGACCGAGACACCCATGACGGCGGGCATGTTGAAGATGCCCGCCATGCGCGAGGGGGCGGCCAAGCAATACCCGCTGGGCGACGGCTCGTCCCGCCTGACCGGCCAGGTCATTGCGGTGGACGGCGGTTTCACCACCGTGCGGCCGCTCGTGCGATAAGGGCAACCTGGCCAAGCGAGAACGAGGCGGTTCAAATGACTGAAGACCCACGCTGTTGCGGCAGCGGCACCTGCATCATCGACCAGCAAGGCCGCTGCTGGTGCGGCCAGCAGTGGGACGGCCAGAAGATGAACCCCGCGCCGCTGGCAACCACCCCTTCGCCAGCGCACGGGCCTGGTCTGCGCGCCACCACAGAGCCACCCGCCCGGCCCGAAGGGAGCGATGCATGAACCCCCGCTTGACAGGTCTGACCCGAACCGTGGCGTGGGCACGGCGCTGGCTCGGGCGCCTGGTGGTGGTCGCTCTGCTTGCACCCATGGCGGCTGGCGCGGCACTGTTGACCGAGCCGGACGCCAGCGCCGTGCGCAAGGTCATTCGGGCCCAGCTCGAGGCCTTGGCTGCAAACGATGCGGAGCGCGCGTTCTCGTACGCCTCGACCAGCATCCGGGCCCAGTTCGGCGACTCGGCGGCCTTCATGGCCATGGTGCGCAGTGGATACCCGATGGTGGTTCGCCCAGCCGCCGTCGCTTTTTTGCAGGCGCAAGTGGGTGATGACGCCCAGGCGCCGGTCTCCCAGCCCGTACAGCTGCGTGACCGTGCGGGTCGCACCTGGCGCGCCACCTACCTGCTCGAGCGGCAGGACGGCGCCGGCTGGCGCATCAGCGGCTGCGTGGTCGAGGCCGACAGCGCACAGTCCTTGATCTGATGCGGCGCGACAAGTTCGGTGCGAAGGGCAGCCGACGCGCGGTCAGGCCAAGCTCCTTGGTTCGGGCCGGCCGAGCCTTCGGTCGGTCACAGGGCGCTGAACGGTGCAGGCGCCGGGCTTGCTGAAGCTGGCGATGTAGTTGACCGCCTGGCTACGGGTCCACCAGGCGCGGTGGATGGCCGGCAAGTAGGCCATGCCTTTGCGCTGGCCGGCAACCAGCCCGCAGGCCGCCGCGGCCTGCGCCAGCTCGTCGGGCCGCACGAACTGCGCCCAG
>JANOAQ010000563.1:0-6801 GCA_031411195.1 Burkholderiaceae bacterium
GGGATAGCGGGGATGGCGGGCGGGTTGGTGGATCATGGTGGCAAGCGTGTCTTCAGGCCGAAGGCCGCAGCGCCGCGGCCAGATCAGGGGTGCGGGGGTCCAGGCGCAGGTTCTGCTCCACGCTGCTCAGGTGGCCGGCCAGCAACTGCACGGCGGCGTCGGCATCGCGCCGTGCCAGCGCATCGACGATGCGCACATGCTCGTCCTGCGAGTGGCCGGCCGAGTGCGCGCTCTGGTACATCAGCGCGATCAGTGACGATCGGTTGAGCAAGTCGGCCAGCAACTGTGCCAACACCTCGTTGCCCAGTTGGCGCGCCAGCAGCACATGAAAGTCGGCCAGCAGCCGGGTGCGGCCGGGCACGTCGGTGCGGGCCACGGCGGCTTGTTCGTTTTTGAGGTGCGCGCGCAGCACCGCCAATTGCTCGTCGGTGATGACCGCACACAGTTGGCGCACCATGGCGCCTTCCACCATCGCCCGCACCTCGAACACCTGCCGGGCTTCGTGCACGCCGGGCTGGGCCACGAAGGCACCACGGGCGGGCGTCAGCGTGACCAGCCGATCACGGCTGAGCTGGTTGAGCGCCTGACGCACCAGCGTGCGGCTGACGTTGAAGATGTCGGCGATCTTCTGCTCGGCCAGCTTGGTGCCTGGCATCAGGCGGCGCTCGACGATGGCGGTGGTGACAGAGGCCACGATGCGCTCGGTGGCACCGGCCGGCGCGGGTTCGGCAGCGGCCGGCAGGGTGGCATCTTGGGCAGGCCGGCGGCGCGGCGTCAGGGCGGTGGTCTTGGGCAAGGCGGGCAGCGGCTGGGTTGACCTTGGCGACAAAGTGTATACACTTTTAGCATCCACGCCAACGGCATCAACGCTGCGGGCATCCACCCAGGCCTTGTGAGAAAGAACCGATGGGACACCTCAGCACCCATGTGCTCGACACGATGAACGGCTGCCCCGCCGCCGGCATGCGCGTGACGCTGCAGCGCATCGACACGGCCGGCACCCACACCCTGCGCATCCTCACGCTGAACAATGACGGTCGCTGCCCCGATGGCCCGCTGCTCGACGAGGCCGGCATGGCTATGGGCCGCTACCGCCTGATGTTCGAAGTGGCGCCCTATTTCAGGGCACGCGGCGTGGCCTTGCCCGACCCCGCCTTCATCGACACCGTGCAGCTGGACTTTGGCATCGCCGACGCGGCAGGCCACTACCACGTGCCGCTGCTGGCCAGTCCCTGGGCCTACAGCACCTACCGCGGCTCCTGACCGGCCACCACCCGGCACGCCGCCTGCACTGATCGCCAGGCCTCATCGCCGGGTATGTCCTGAGCCGACGGGTGGCTTGAGGTGTATACACTTTTTGCACGTCGCCGCGGAGCCCGCGCGCACCGGCCCACCGGCCGGACAAGCCTGCGGTTGCGACGTCCACGCCTCACAGAGCCCGCTGTGGTGAGGAGAAGCGCAGCACCCAGGCCACCCGGCCCGGCGCTGGCGTTTCTCCGACCGGTGATCTCTGACTTGTGAGCGCGTGATGGACACTGCCTACCTGCTCGACTGGGCCAACCTGCTGCTGCGCTGGGCGCATGTGATCACCGCGATCGCGTGGATCGGCTCCTCGTTCTACTTCGTCTTCCTCGACAGCAGCCTCACCGCACCCACCGCGCCCGACCTCCAGGCCAAGGGCGTCGATGGCGAGTTGTGGGCCGTGCACGGCGGCGGCTTCTACAACCCGCAGAAGTACATGGTGGCGCCCAAAAGCCTGCCGGCCAACCTGCACTGGTTCTATTGGGAGGCCTACAGCACCTGGCTGACCGGCTTTGCGCTGTTCACCGTGCTCTACCTGGTCAACGCCGGCACCTTTCTGGTCGACCAAAGCGTGTTCGCCTGGTCGCCGGGAACGGCCATTGCCGCCGCGCTGGGCTTTCTGGTGGCCTTCTGGGCAGTCTACGACGCCATCTGCCGCAGTCTGGGCCACGGGCCCCATGGTGACCGCAACGTCGGCGCTTGCGTGCTGGTGGCGGTGGTGGTGGCCTCGTGGGCGGCCAGCCAGCTGTTCGCCGGGCGCGCCGCCTTCTTGCTGGTGGGCGCCATGATCGCCACGGCCATGAGCGCCAATGTGTTCTTCTGGATCATCCCAGGCCAGCGCACCGTCATCGCGCAGATGAAGGCCGGCCAGCCGGTCGATCCGGTGCACGGCCAGCGCGCCAAGCAGCGTAGTGTGCACAACACCTACTTTACCCTGCCGGTGCTGGTGACCATGCTCAGCAACCATTACGGCTGGCTCTACCAGGGCCGGCACAACTGGGCCGTGCTGGTGCTGCTGATGCTGGCCGGCGCGCTGATACGCCACAGCTTCGTGGCCCGCCACAGGGCCCATGTGCTGGGCCAGCGCGCGCCGTGGCAGCACGCCATCGTGGGCACGGCGCTGCTGCTGGGCCTGGCGGTGTGGCTGGCGCCCGCGCCGCCCTCGGCCGCCGACCGCGCTGCCGCAGCCAGCCCCGCCACCTTTGCGCAAGTGCGCCTGGTCATCGATCAGCGCTGCACCTTGTGCCACAACGCCCAGTTGCAGAACAAGGGCGTGGCTTTGCACACGCCCGAACTGATCCGCCAGCACGCCCAGGCGGTGTACCAGCAGGCCAGCGTGCTCAAGCTGATGCCGTTGAACAACGCCACCCAGATCACCGACGCCGAGCGCGCACTCATCTTGCGCTGGTTCGAAAGCGGCGCGCCCGGGCCCTGAGCCCACCGTTCCCGCGCAGCCCGGCCAGACGATCGGGCGCGCCTTGCGGCCTAGCACCGCACCACCCCGAGGAGACACTCGAATGCAAGCATCCCCAATTCACCCGGTAGACGAGCGCCTGCCCACCGGCCGCCTTGCCGCACTGGGCCTGCAACACGTGCTGGTGATGTACGCCGGCGCGGTGGCAGTGCCGCTGATCGTCGGCCGCGCCCTCAAGCTCAGCCCCGAGCAGGTGGCGCTGCTGATCTCAGCCGACCTGTTCTGCTGCGGCATCGTCACGCTGATCCAGTCCTTCGGCGTCACGCAGTGGTTTGGCGTGCGGCTGCCGGTGATGATGGGCGTGACCTTTGCCGCCGTGGGCCCGATGGTGGCCATGGCCAATGCCAACCCCGGTGCGGCCGGGGCGCAGGCACTCTTCGGCGCCATCATCGGCGCGGGCCTCATCTCGATGCTGCTCGCACCCCTGGTGGGGCGCATGCTGCGCTTCTTTCCGCCGGTGGTCACCGGCACCATCATTGCCGTCATCGGCATCAGCCTGATGCGGGTGGGCATCGGCTGGGCCATGGGTGGCCCGGCCCCGCTGGCCCAGGCACCCGATGTGCCCAAGCTGGCGGTGATGGTCGACAAGGCCCGCGCAGATGCCGCCGCGCTGGCGGCCTCAGCGCCCCTGGCGCTGGCCGCTTCTGCGCCCCTGGCGTTGGCGGCTTCTGCGCCGATGGTTATGGCCCCGACCCCGACCCCGTCCGCCGCATCAACGGGCAGCTCTGCCCCCGCCGCGCCGCCGCTGAAGCTGGTCGGCCCCATCCCGCAGACCAGCAACCCCAATTACGGCGCGCTCGACAACCTGGCCATTGCCGGCTTCGTGCTGGGCACCATCCTGCTGATCTCCAAGTACGGCCGCGGCTTCGTCGCCAACATCGCGGTGCTGTTGGGCATCGTGGCCGGCTGCGTGGTGGCCGTGGGCCTGGGCAAGATGGGCTTCGACAAGGTGGCCAAGGCGGCCTGGTTCGACGTGGTCACGCCGTTTGCCTTCGGCATGCCCACCTTCGACGGCGTGATGATCCTCACCATGACGCTGGTGATGATCGTGGTGATGATCGAATCGACCGGCATGTTCCTGGCGCTGGCCGACATCACCGGCAAGCCCATCGGCCAGCGCGAGTTGACCGCAGGCCTGCGCACCGATGGCCTGGGCACCTTCATCGGCGGCATCTTCAACACCTTTCCGTACACCAGCTTTTCGCAGAACGTGGGCCTGGTGGGCGTCACCGGTGTGCGCAGCCGCTTTGTGTGCGTGGCCGCCGGGCTGATCATGGTGGGGCTGGGCCTGCTGCCCAAGATGGCGGCGCTGGTGGAGTCGGTGCCGCAGTTCGTATTGGGCGGTGCCGGGCTGGTGATGTTCGGCATGGTCGCGGCCACCGGCATCCGCATCCTGGGCGGGGTCGATTTCAAAGGCAACCGGCACAACCTGTACATCGTGGCGGTGTCCATCGGCTTTGGCATGGTGCCTTTGGTGGCGCCGCGCTGGACACAGCACATGCCGCACAGCCTGCACCCCCTGCTCGAAAGCGGCATCTTGCTGGCTGCCCTGAGCGCCGTTCTGCTCAACGCCTTTTTCAATGGCGCGCGGGGCGATGCCGGTGCCGCCATGCAGGCCGCCAAGGCAGCCGACGCGCACTGAACACTGCGGCAATAAAACCACAGTCGGGGCCGCCCGACTCGGCAACCCGCCTGCCATCGCACAGAATCCATCAGGCTTTACTGATACCAAAAAAGGAAATTCATGCAACGCTTCCCAACCCGCTCCCTCATCGCTGCTCTGGTGCTTGCCGCTTGTGGCGTGGCCCAGGCCCAGCAAGTCAGCGTCAACGGCCTGCTCGACATCAGCGCCGGCCGCAGCAAGGCACCGGGCGGCGCCAGCATCACCGGGGTCGACAGCGGCAAGATGTCGACCAGCTACTACGGCTTCAGTGGCAGCGAAGACCTGGGTGGCGGCTTGAGCGCCCTGTTCCGCATGGAGGCCTTCCTTCAGCTGGACAACGGCAGCATGGGCCGCTTCACCGGCGACGCCTACTTTGCGCGCAATTCCTTTGTCGGCCTGGCTGGCAAGGATTGGGGCACCGTCACCGTTGGCCGCAACACCACCGCCCTGTTCGTCACCACGCTGCTGAACAACGCCTTTGGTGATTCATTCGGCTTCTCGCCCAGCATTCGCCACTACTTCACCAGCGGTACGGTCACGGGTGACACCGGCTGGAACGATTCGCTGGCCTACAACAGCCCCAAATTCGGCGGCTTCAGCTTTGGTGCCATGACGGCGCTGAAGGAAATCAGCAACGGCAGCAACTGGAGTCTCAATGTCGGCTACGGCGCCGGCCCGCTGTCGCTGTCCGCTGTGGTGCAGAACGTCAAGAAGGACCTCAGCAGCACCGTGGCCGTGCAGGACAGTCGCACTTGGCAACTGGCCGGCAGTTTCGGCGTCACCGGCACCACCCGCCTGTTTGCCCAATACGGCCAGGTCGACAACAAGAGCACTGGCGCCGACTACAAGATCACCGGCCTGGGCGCCAACATCGGCATGGGCACCGGTGCAATCCTGGCGCAGTACAGCCATTTGAAAGCCAGCGTGGGCGGCGACCGCAACACCTACACCTTGGGCTACGACTACTTCATGTCCAAGCGCACCGATCTGTACGCTGCCGCCATGATCGACAAGCAGGACGGCAAGTCTTCGGGCAACGGCTACAGCGTTGGCGTGCGTCACCGCTTCTGATACCAGCGACTGCGCCGGCGCCTGCGGGCCTGGCAAACTGAAAAACGGGCCCTGCGGCCCGTTTTTTTTGGGGTGCACGATCGCTGCACCTTCGGCCCTCGGGTGTCGAAATTCTTTACGCTGACGGCCGTTGCCACTGCTGCCGCTGGATTTTCTGCAATTGAATCAAGCGCATGTCGAATCGGCTCGAAATATGCTTGCACTCCGCTGAAGCGGCGCAGGCGGTGGTTGAGAGACCTGCCATTGCACCGTCAATGGCAGATTTCATGAGCCCACTTCTGGAGAATCGTTCATGGCCCTCACGCGCAAAGCCCTCGCCGCCGTCTTTCTGGCGCTCAGCGCTGGCCACATCGCCTCGGCGGTGGCCGCCCCCTGCCTGACAACCGGAACCGATGCGGTCGGTGCACCGATCTTCAATGCCACGGTGAACACCTTCATCGGGCTGGGCATCAACCCCGTCACCACCTGCATCGAGAACGGTACCTGGGTCGACCCCAACGGCTTCAACCTGGGCACCTATGTCAAAGGCGCCGCTGGCTTTGGCGCTGGTATCGACAACACGGTGCTGGGTTCGTACGGCGGGTATGGCGGCACCGTGGCGCAGGCCGCCAACGGGCGCGACCACGCCTGGGTTCAGAACACCGCCCCCAACGCCAATCCCAAAGGCACGGTCGGGTCGGCACCGTCGCAAGGCATCGTCTGGGATCTGGGCGGCCAGGCCAACCAATTGGCGGTGTTCGTGTTCGTCGACCACGGACCGGTGCCCGGAGAAGCGTTGGAGAGCACGGTCTGGCTGTCCAACGATGCCAACGCCGCCGATGCCGACTGGACCCAAGCCACCCTGGCCCACGTCTACGGTGATGGCTGGGCGACCGGCCCTGTGATTTCAGACGGCTTCGTTGCGGTCTACCAATTGGCCAATCAGGCCACGTTCCGCTTTGCGTCGGTGACCTGGGGCGGCCCAGGCGCCGTCATGCGCGACGGCGACAACGAGATCGACGCGGTGGGCGGGCTCAATGTCAGGGGCGGTGGCCTGCAACCTGTGCCCGAGCCCACCTCGTTGGCGCTGGTCGGGCTGGCATTGGCAGCGGCTTGCCTGCGCCGACGCCCGGCAAAGTAAACCGACGTCCTTTGGGCGCTCAAAGCACGGGCCGCATTCTTGCGGCCCGTTTGCGTTTGCGTTTGCGTTTGCGTTTGCGTTTGCGTTTGCGTTTGCGTTTGCGTTTGCGTTTGCGTTTGCGTTTGCGTTTGCGTTTGCGTTTGCGTTTGCGTTTGCGTTTGCGTTTGCGTT
>JANOAQ010000564.1:0-5863 GCA_031411195.1 Burkholderiaceae bacterium
CTACCGCGGCAAGCGCCTGGTCAGCTGGGACCCGGTTCTCAAGAGCGCAGTGTCTGATCTGGAGGTTGAAAGCGAAGAGGAAGAAGGCTTCCTCTGGCTTATCCGCTACCCGCTGGTGGACGACGACGGCAGCCTGGCAACCGCCGGCGCACCGACCAGCCTGGTGGTGGCCACCACGCGACCCGAAACCATGCTGGGTGACACCGCCGTGATGGTGCACCCCGACGACGAGCGCTATGCCGCCCTCGTCGGCCGGCAGGTCAGGCTGCCCATCACCGGCCGCCTGGTCCCGGTGATTGCCGACGCCTATGTGGACAAGGCCTTCGGCACTGGCGTGGTCAAGGTCACGCCCGCACACGACCAGAACGACTACCAGGTCGGCCTGCGCCATGGCCTGGAGATGCTGACCATCTTCATGCTGGACGCCAAGATCTACGACGGCGCCCCCGAAGCCTTGCGCGGACTCGACCGCTTCGTTGCGCGCAAGCAGATCGTGGCCCAGCTCGATGCCGAGGGCCTGCTGGTCGAAACCAGGAAGCACAAGCTGCAGGTGCCGCGCTGCGCCCGCACCGGCCAGGTGATCGAGCCGATGTTGACGGACCAGTGGTTCGTGGCCATGCGCAAGCCCGGTGCGGATGGGAAAAGCATCGCCCAGCAGGCCATCGAGGTGGTCGAGTCGGGCGAGGTGAAGTTCGTGCCCGAGCAGTGGGTCAACACCTACAACCAGTGGATGAAGAACATCCAGGACTGGTGCATCAGCCGCCAGCTGTGGTGGGGCCACCAGATTCCCGCCTGGTATGGCGAAGCCGGTCAGCTGTTCGTGGCGCGTGACGAGGCCGGGGCCCGCGCCCAGGCCACCGCTGCCGGCTACACCGGTGCGCTGGCGCGCGACCCCGACGTTCTGGACACCTGGTACTCGAGCGCCCTGGTGCCCTTCTCCACACTCGGCTGGCCAGCCAAGACCATCGAGCAAGACCTGTTCTTGCCCAGCAGCGTGCTGGTCACCGGCCACGACATCATCTTCTTCTGGGTGGCCCGGATGATCATGATGACCAAGCACTTCACTGGCAAGGTGCCCTTCCACCACGTGTACATCCACGGCCTGGTGCTCGATGCACAAGGCAAGAAAATGAGCAAGAGCGAGGGCAATGTGCTCGACCCGGTCGACCTGATCGACGGCATCGCTCTGCCCCCGCTGCTGGACAAGCGCACCACCGGCCTGCGCAAGCCCGAAACCGCGCCCAAGGTGCGCAAGGCCACCGAGAAAGAGTTTCCGGACGGCATTCCTGCCTACGGCGCCGATGCCCTGCGCTTCACCTTTGCCGCCATGGCCACGCTGGGCCGCACCGTCAACTTCGACACCAAGCGCTGCGAGGGGTACCGCAACTTCTGCAACAAGCTGTGGAACGCCACCCGCTTCGTGCTGATGAACTGCGAGGGCCAGGATTGCGGACTGATGGAGCACACCAAGGCCGATTGCCTACCGCCCGTCACCGACGGTGATGGGCGACTCGTGCGTGCTGGTGGCAAGGCCTTTGGCTACATGCACTTCAGCCCGGCCGACCGCTGGATCACTGGTGAACTGCAGCGTGTCGAAGCCGCCGTTGCCCAGGGCTTTTCCGAGTACCGGCTCGACAACGTGGCCAACGCGATCTACCAGTTCGTGTGGGACAGTTACTGCGACTGGTACCTTGAAATCGCCAAGGTGCAGATCCAGGTCGGCGCTCCTGCAGAACAGCGGGCCACGCGCCGCACCCTGATCCGCACCCTGGAAACCGTGCTGCGCCTGCTGCACCCCATCGCCCCTTTCGTCACCGCCGAACTGTGGAATACCGTGGCGATGGTGGCCGGCCGCAAGGCCGCCGATTCAGCCGACACCATCGCCGCGGCAGCCTACCCGCAAGCACAGTTGGAGAAGATCGATCCAGTGGCCGATGCCTGGATGGAGCGCTTCAAGACTGTGGTGGCCGCCAGCCGCAGCCTGCGCAGCGAAATGAACCTGTCACCCGCCGAACGCGTGCCCATGCTGGCCATCGGCGATGCCGACTTCATCGACCAGGCCAGCCCATTGCTCAAGGCCCTGGCCAAGCTGTCGCACGTGCAGCGTTTCGACGACGAAACCGCCTTTGCCGAGGCCAGCGCCCAGTCGCCGGTGGCGGTGCAGGCCGGTGTGCGCCTGGCGCTGAAGGTCACCATCGATACCGGGGCAGAGCGGGCACGCCTGGGCAAGGAGATTGCCCGCCTGCAAGGCGAGATCACCAAGGGCGAGGCCAAGTTGGCCAACGAAAGCTTCGTGGCCCGCGCACCCGCAGCCGTGGTGGCGCAAGAGCGGGCTCGTCTGGTCGACTTTGCACAGACGCTGCTGCGCCTGCGCGAGCAACTGGCCCGGTTGGGCTAGCGCAGCCAGCGGCTGACGCACCGGGGTGGCCAGGCCGGCCCGCCCTCGCCGTCAATGCCCGCTGCTCTGCCGCTCGGCCATCAGGGCCGGGCTGAGCAGGGTGTCGATGCGGCGCGCAACGTCCCAGGCCGCGCGCACCCGCGATTCACGCGTGGTGCTGGCCACACGCGGAGTGACCTGCAAGGTGTCGATTTGGTGCAGGGGCCGCCCAGGCGCCAGCAGGCCGGGCTCCAGGCTGTCAAACCAGGCGGCTGCCATGCGGCCCGACCCCAACACCTCGGCCAACGTGGTTTCGTCGAACAGGCTGGTGGGCGCCAGGCTCACCAGCACTTGATTCGCCTTGCAGAAGGCCAGGTAACGCTCGCCCAGCAAACCGTGGTACCGCGTGAAGTAGCTGAGCATCACGCAGACGCCGTCGCTTTGCTCCATCAGCTCGCGCAGGCTCACGGGTTCGACCAGCCAGCGCGCCCAGAGCGGATCACTGGCGTGCAGCGCCGGGTCGTAGCCGATCACCCGTGCGCCAAAGCTCGACAACAGTTGCGACAAGGGCTGCGCCGCCGGCGACATGCCAATCAGCCCCACCGTGGCGCTGCCCAGTTCACGCCCGACCAACAACCCTTCGGCATTGACGACCGGAACCCGGCGCAGCATTTGCAGCAAGGCGCCGATCATGAATTCGGCCTCGGCCTGGGCCGTGGCGTCACTGGGGCGCACCACTTCGACGCCGGCACGGGCACAGGCGTCGAAGTCGATGTTCTCGGCACCTGCCGACAAACGCCCGACGGCCTTGAGCATGGGCGCGCGCCCGATGGCGTCGCTATCGAGCGCCACCGTGGGCGGGATGATCAGGGCCTGGACATTGCGCAAGGCCAGCCGCAAGGCGCGTGGGTCGCGTGCCAGATCAGGCGCATAGCGCACGGCGTGGCGAGCCACCAGCCACTGCATGACTTCGGGATCGAGCGGCTCGACGACGAGAACTACCATGCACTGCGCCCGCATCGCGCCCGGCGAGCTGTCGTCAACTCCATGCAAAAATCAATCCGATCCCACACAGCAACGAGTCTTTTCAATGTTGATCAAAAAAGCGATTTTCCCAGTGGCCGGGCTGGGCACCCGATTCTTGCCGGCCACCAAAGCTCAACCGAAGGAAATGTTGCCCGTTGTTGACAAACCGCTCATCCAATACGCGGTGGAGGAAGCTTACGCAGCAGGCGTGCGCGAGATGATTTTTGTGACCGGCCGCCACAAGCGCCCGATCGAGGATCACTTTGACATGACCTTCGAATTAGAGGTAGCCCTTGAACAAGCGGGTAAATCCGATTTGCTCGAAGTGGTTCGAAGCGTCAAGCCCCACGATATGGAGTGCATCTACGTACGCCAGTCACAGGCACTGGGACTGGGACATGCCGTGTTGTGCGGCCAGCGCCTGGTGGGCAATGAGCCTTTCGCGGTGCTGCTGGCCGACGATTTGATGGTGGGCGAAACGCCTGTTCTCAAGCAGATGGTGGAGCAGTTCTCCGATTGGCGCGCCTCGATCCTGGCGGTCCAGGAAGTGCCTGCGGAGCACACCCGGCGCTACGGCATCGTGGCCGGGCAGGCAGTGGGCGATCGCATGCTCGACATCAGCCACATCGTCGAGAAACCGGCGCCGGAGGCCGCGCCGTCACGCCTGGGCGTGGCCGGACGCTACATCCTCACCCCTGGGGTGTTCCACGAAATTGCGACCCAACCCAGAGGCGTCGGCGGAGAAATCCAGCTCACCGACGGCATTGCCAGCCTGCTTCGCCGGGAAAAGGTCTTTGCCTACCGCTACGAGGGCAAGCGCTACGACTGCGGAAGCAAGGAAGGCTGGTTGCAAGCCAATGTGGAACTGGCGCTCGAGCATCCCGAGGTGGGAGCACCGTTTCGCGCCTACTTGAAGTCGCTGTCGCTCTGAGCGTCAGCGCCGGCGCAGGTAGTGCACGAACTCGTCACCGGCGTTGGTCTGGTCGACCAGTTCATTGCCCGTCTGCCGGGCAAAGGCCTGAAAGTCGCGCACCGAGCCGGGGTCGGTCGACACCACCTTGAGCACGTCCCCGGCCTGCAACTCTGACAAGGCTTTCTTGGCTTTCAGGATCGGCAAGGGGCAGTTCAGACCGCGGGTGTCGATTTCTTTGTGCGCATCCATGGGGGCAAGGTCTCCTTGAAGGAAGAGGTTTTTAAACAGGCGGCTCAACCGCGGCGCGGCAGATCCATGAATTTGGGCTCGATACCTCGGCGCCGCAGCCACTCTGCCAGCGCGTAGCCGGTACCGGCGGGCCAGCAGACCAGGTCCTGCGGCTCGTAGAGCTTGTACTCGGCCAGTTCGGGCGACAAGCGCACGTCACCGCGTGCCAGCGCGTGGTAGGCGATGATGATCTGGTTCATGCGCTGAAAATCGTAGACGCCGATCAGGTCGAGCTTGAGCACTTCCAGCGAGGTTTCTTCGGCCACCTCGCGGGTGATGCCTTCTTCAGGCGTTTCCCCGGCCTCCATGAAACCGGTGATCAGCGCAAACATCCGGCCTGACCAGGCGGCATTGCGCGCCAACAGCACCTTGCCACCCTGGTCGGCGCATTCGATGATGGCCGCCAGCACCGGTGTGGGATTGTTCCAGTGCGTCCAGTTGCAAGCCGGGCAGCGCAGCCGGGTCTTCAGGCCGCCGTCTTCCAGCGACTCGGTGGGCGCCAGCGCAGTGCTGCAGGCGGGGCAGAAACGGTAGTCGTTGGCCATGCGGAATTCCTGAACTGGGGTAGAGGTCAACGTCAAGCCGGAAAGACGCCGGTCGAGAGGTAACGCTCACCCCGATCGCAGACGATGAAAACGATGGTGGCGTCGCGCACCTGCTGGGCAAGTTGCAGTGCCACCCAGGCAGCGCCTGCGGCTGAAATGCCTGCAAAAAGCCCTTCGTGCCGGGCCAGTCGGCGCGCCATGTCTTCGGCATCGGCCTGGCTGACAAGCACCAGTTCGTCCACCTGGGCCGGGTCGTAGATCTTGGGCAGATAGGCCTCGGGCCATTTGCGGATGCCGGGGATGCGTGAACCTTCGGCCGGTTGCGCGCCGACGATGCGCACCTGGGGGTTGTGCTGCTTCAGGTAGCGGCCCACACCTGTGATGGTGCCGGTGGTGCCCATTGCGCTGACGAAGTGGGTGATACGCCCGCCGGTCTGTTGCCAAATCTCGGGGCCGGTGGTCTCGAAGTGGATGCGCGGGTTGTCGCCGTTGGCGAACTGGTCGAGCACCCGGCCTTTGCCGTCACGCTGCATCTGCTCGGCAAGATCTCGGGCGTATTCCATGCCACCTGAACGCGGCGTGAGGATGAGTTCGGCACCGTAGGCCTTCATGGTCTGGGCCCGCTCGATGGACAGGTCCTCGGGCATGATCAACACCATGTGGTAACCCCGGATGGCCGCCGCCATGGCCAGCGCAATACCGGTATTGCCCGAG
>JANOAQ010000565.1:0-2980 GCA_031411195.1 Burkholderiaceae bacterium
CAGCGCGGTCGGCCTGGACAATGTGGTGGTGGTCGAAACCGCCGACGCGGTGCTGGTGGCCAGCCGCGAGCGCAGCCAGGACGTCAAGTTGATCGTCAACCAGCTGCAGGCCCAGGGCCGCGGTGAGCAGACCCTGCACCGCAAGGTGCACCGCCCCTGGGGCTGGTACGACAGCATCGACAACGGGCCGCGCCACCAGGTCAAGCGCATCATGGTCAAGCCCGGTGCCAGCCTCAGCCTGCAGATGCACCACCACCGCGCCGAGCACTGGATCGTGGTCAGCGGCACCGCCGAGGTGACCAACGGCGACAAGGTGATCCTGCTGGCCGAAAACCAGAGCACCTACATCCCCCTGGGCCAGACCCACCGCCTGGCCAACCCCGGCAAGGTGCCGCTGGAGATCATCGAGGTGCAATCGGGCAGCTACCTGGGTGAAGACGACATCGTGCGTTTCGAGGACACCTACGGGCGCAGTTGAGTCGGCAGTCAGTTGACGGCAACGGCGGCACGGCTGAAAATACACACTCAACCGTACACACCAACAGGAGTCCGCATGACCGTGACCCGCGTCTTCATGAACGGCAACAGCCAGGCGGTGCGCATCCCCCAAGCGCTTCGGCTGGACGCCATCCAGGTTGACATCCACCGCAATGCCCAAGGCCAGCTGGTCATCAGCCCCGTGCCCGCCGACCGGGGGCAGGCATTGCTGCAAGCCCTGCAAGGCTTTGATGCAGGCTTTGCCGATGACCTGCTCAAAGACAGGTCGGACCAGCCGCCGGCGCAAGAGCGCGAAGCCCTGTGAAGTACCTGCTGGACACCAACATCCTGATCTACCTGATCAAGAACCGCCCCCCGGTGGTGGCCGAGCGCATCAACGCGCTGGCACCTGATGACCAGATCGGCATGTCCTTCGTCACCTGGGCTGAACTGCTCAAAGGCGCCGAGCGCAGTGATCGACGTGATGCCGTGCGGCTGCGCCTGCACGCATTGGCCGGGGTGGTGCCTGTGTCGTACGCGGTCAACGACTCGCTGTGCGAGCACTACGCCGAGCAATCGGCACGGTTGAGAGTTGCAGGCACGCCCATTGGCGGCAACGATCTGTGGATCGCCTGCCATGCACTGGCGCAAGGTGCCACGCTGGTGAGCAACAACACCCGCGAGTTCGAACGCATCGACGGCCTGAGCCTGGTCAACTGGGCCATCTGACCGCACGCCCACCCCGCCAGACACGCCCTCGCCAACCACTGCACACCACCCATCCATGACGCTCTTAGTCACCGGCGGCGCCGGCTTCATCGGCAGCAACTTCGTGCTCGACTGGTTCAAGACCAGTGCCGAGCCCATCGTCAACCTGGACGCCCTCACCTATGCCGGCAACCGCGCCAACCTGGCGCCGCTGCAGGGCGATGCGCGCCACACCTTCGTGCATGGCGACATCACCGACCGGGCCCTGGTCGACAGCCTGCTGGCCACGCACCAGCCGCGCGCCATCGTGCACTTTGCGGCCGAAAGCCATGTCGACCGCAGCATCCACGGCCCCGGCGCCTTCATGAAGACCAACGTCGACGGCACCTTCACCCTGCTAGAAGCCGCGCGCGCCCACTGGGGCACGCTGGCCGGTGATACCAAAGCCGGCTTTCGCTTTCACCATGTGAGCACCGACGAGGTGTACGGCAGCCTGTCGCCCACTGCGCCCGCCTTTGCCGAAGACCACCCCTACGAGCCCAACAGCCCCTACAGCGCCAGCAAGGCCGCCAGTGATCACCTGGTGCGCGCCTGGCACCACACCTACGGCCTGCCGGTGGTCACCACCAACTGCAGCAACAACTACGGGCCGCTGCACTTTCCGGAGAAGCTGATCCCGCTGATGATCGTCAACGCCCTTGCGGCCAAGCCGCTGCCGGTGTATGGCGACGGCCAGCAGATCCGCGATTGGCTTTACGTCACCGACCACTGCAGCGGTATCCGCACCGTGCTGGCGCATGGGCGCCTGGGTGAAACCTACAACATCGGCGGCTGGAACGAGCAGGCCAACATCGACATCGTCAACACCGTGTGCGCCCTGCTCGATGAGTTGCGGCCCGACCCAGCCGGCCCATACCGACGCCTCGTGACGCACGTCACCGACCGGCCGGGCCACGATCGCCGCTACGCCATCGACGCGCGCAAGATCGAGCGCGAGCTCGGCTGGCAGCCGCGTGAGACTTTCGAGACCGGGCTCGCGCGCACCGTGCGCTGGTACCTCGGCAACCCGGAGTGGGTGGCGCAGGTGAGGAGCGGCGCCTACCGCGAATGGATCGACACCAACTACGCGGCTCGGAGCGTCGCATGAGCCGCAAAGGCATCATCCTCGCCGGCGGCTCGGGCACGCGCCTCTATCCCGCGACGCGCGTGGTCTCGAAGCAGCTGCTGCCGGTCTACGACAAGCCGATGGTCTTCTACCCGCTCTCGACCCTGATGCTGGCGGGCATGCGCGAGATCCTGGTGATCTCCACGCCCCAGGACACGCCGCGCTTCAGGGAGCTGCTGGGCGACGGGCGCGAGTGGGGGCTCGAGCTTTCCTACGCGGTGCAGCCGAAGCCCGAGGGACTCGCCCAGGCGTTCATCGTCGGGCGCGACTTCGTGGGCGCTTCCCCCAGCTGCCTCGTCCTCGGCGACAACATCTTCCACGGCCACGACCTCGCCATGTCGCTCAAGTCGGCCTCGGCGCGCGAGAGCGGGGCCACGGTGTTCGCGTATCCGGTGACCGATCCCGAGCGCTACGGCGTGGTCGAGTTCGACGCCGAGGGCCGCGCGATCACCCTCGAGGAGAAGCCGGCGCAGCCGAAGTCGCGCTATGCCGTGACCGGGCTCTACTTCTACGACGAGCGCGTCTGCGACATCGCCGCCGGCCTGGCGCCTTCACCGCGCGGCGAGCTGGAGATCACCGACGTGAACCGCCAGTACCTTGCCGACGGGCGCCTCTCGGTGGAGGTGATGG
>JANOAQ010000566.1:0-2917 GCA_031411195.1 Burkholderiaceae bacterium
AAGGTGCCATCGCCCAGGTTGGCCTCGGTGCTGGGGCAGATGCCGGCCACCGCGCCGCTGCGCGCCGCCTGCAGGGATTCTTCAGCGGTCATGTGGGTGGCGTGAACCAGGCACCAGCGCTCATCCACCGGCGCATGGTCCAGCAACCATTGCACCGGGCGCTGGCCGCACCAGGCCAGACAGGCCTCGACCTCGCCGGTCTGTTCCGCAATGTGGATGTGCACGGGCGCCGTGGCGTCCAGCGCGCTCAGGCCCGCAAGGGCCTCCTGCAGTGCCTGCGGCGGCACGGCGCGCAGCGAGTGCGGGGCCAGGCCCAGCCGAAAGCCCTGGCGGTCGCACAGCGGCTTGATCCGCTCCAGCAGCCGCAAGAGCTGGTCGGTCGAGCGGATGAAGCGGCGCTGCGCGGCGCCGGGCGGCTGCCCCCCGAAGCCGCTGGTCTGGTAGAGCACCGGCAGCAGGGTCAGGCCGATGCCCGCGCGTGAAGCCGCTTCCATCAGGCAGGCGGACAGGGTGGCGTCGTCGGCGTAGGGCTGGCCGTCGAGGTCGTTGTGCAGGTAGTGGAATTCGCACACGCTGGTGTAGCCGGCTTCCAGCATTTCCACGTACAAGGCGGTGGCGATGAGGCGCAACTGCTCGGGTGTGATGGCCCCGGCAAAGCGGTACATCAGCTCGCGCCAGCTCCAGAAGCTGTCCTGGGCGGCGCCGGGGCTGCGCTGTTCTGTCAGGCCCGCAAAGGCGCGCTGGAAGGCATGTGAATGCAGGTTGGGCATGCCGGGCAACACGGGCCCAGGGGCGCGCGCGGCGACCGCATCGACGGGGGCATCGGTCGTGACCGAGGTCAATACCCCCAGCTCATCCCAGTGCAGCAACACATTGCAGGCCCAGCCATGGGGCAGCAGGGCATGTTCGGCAAACAGCGATTGCAATGGTTTCACCTGGGCTCCGGTTCAAGCGCCACACCAAGCGCCACACGGCCAGGGCGCACTGCGCGGCATGTCGGGCACCGACTGGTCAAGCACGCGTCAGCACGGCCTGCAGGAAGCTGCGCGTGCGCTCTTGCGTGGGCTGGCTGAAGATCACCTCGGGCGGCCCCGATTCGATGATGCCGCCGCCGTCCATCACCACCACCACATCGGCCACCTCTTTGGCAAAACCCATTTCGTGGGTCACCACCATCATGGTCATGCCTTCGCTGGCCAGCAGCTTCATCACCTGCAACACCTCCCCCACGAGTACGGGGTCCAGCGCCGAGGTAGGCTCGTCGAACAGCATCACACGCGGCTTCATGGCCAGGGCGCGGGCGATGGCGACGCGCTGCTTCTGCCCGCCCGACAGGCTGGCCGGCATGGCCTGCGCCTTGTGGGACAGGCCTACTTTCTGCAACAGCACATCGGCCTCGGCATCGGCCTGGGCGCGGCTCAGGCCGCGCAGTTTGCGCGGGCCCAGCGTGATGTTGTCGCGCGCCGACAGGTGCGGGAACAGGTTGAAGGACTGGAACACCATGCCCACCTCTTCGCGCAAGGCGTTGAGATCGGCATCGGGCAGCATGCGGCCCGCGTCCACCAGCGTACGACCGCAAATGTCGACGCGCCCACCCTGCGCTTGCTCCAGGCCGTTGCAGCAGCGCAGGAAGGTGCTCTTGCCCGAGCCGCTGGGCCCGATCACCACCACCACCTGCGAGGGCAGCACATCGAAGTCGATGCCCTGCAGCACCACGTGCTCGCCAAAGGCCTTGTGCAGGCCACGGATGCTGACGATGGGCGTGGGGTTCGCCACCGCGTCGACTTGAGCGCCGCTCATTGCACCATCCCCCCGGCACGCAAGCGTGTTTCAAGTTTGCGCAGGGCCAGCGTGGTCAGGCCGGTCAGCACGAAGTACATCGCCGCGATGGCCAGGTAGACCTCCAGCGAGCGGTAGGACACGCTGATGATCTTCTGGCCCTCGTGCATCAGGTCGTGGATGGTCAGCAGTGACACCAGGGCCGAGTTCTTGATCAGCGCGATGAACTCGTTGCCCAGCGGCGGGATCATGCGCACCACGGCCTGCGGCAGGATGACGCTTTGCATGGCCTGGGCCGACGACAGGCCGATCGAGCGCGCCGCTTCCATCTGGCCCCGGTCGATGGACTGGATGGCGCCGCGCACGATCTCGGACACATAGGCCCCCGAATAGATGCCCAGCCCGATGACGCCGCATAGAAAAGCCGGCAGCAGGATGCCGAACTGCGGCAGGCCGAAGAACAGGATGAACAGCTGCACCAGCAAGGGTGTGCCGCGGATGGCCGCCACATACGCGGTGCACAGGCCGTAGACCCAGCGGCGCGCCGGGTTGAGCCGGCCGATGCCCACCAGCAGGCCCAGCACGCAGCCCAGCAGCAGCGAGACCGAAGTGACCTGCACGGTCACCACGGCGCCACGCAGCAGCGCCGGCCAGCCGCTCCAGACAGGCGAGAAGTCCAGATCCATGGCGGCTCCTGTTCAGGCGCGTGTCACTTGGCGGGGAACCACTTCTTGGTCAGCGCGGCATAAGTGCCATCGGCCTTGAGTTTGACCAGCGCCGCGTTCACCGCCTTGGTCAATTCGGGGCTGTCCTTGCGCACCGCCATACCGTATTCCTCGATGGTCAGCTGCTCGTCGAGCACGCGCATGCCGCCGCGGGTGCGCACGTACTGGAAGGCGGCCGGCTTGCCGGTCACGGCCGCGTCGGCCCGACCGATCTCCACCAGGCTGAACATTTCCTGGTTCTTCTCGACCTCGACACGCTGCACCTTGGGGTGCTTTTCGGTCAGGTAGCCCACCGACTTGGTGCCCACCTGCACCGAGACCTTCTTGCCGTCCAGATCGGCGATCTTCTTGATGCCGGCGTTGCTGTCCTTGACCATGACCACCAGGCCACCGGCGTAGTAGCTGTCGGTGAA
>JANOAQ010000567.1:0-4758 GCA_031411195.1 Burkholderiaceae bacterium
CCGCCGAAACGAAAGCGGCCCTGGACGCCGCCCAGCGGGCAGGCCCCGGCTGGCGCGCAATGACGGCGAAAGAGCGCGCCGCGGTGATGATGAAGTGGTTCCAGTTGCTGCACCGCCACGCCGACGACCTGGCCCGCATCATGACGGCCGAGCAGGGCAAGCCGCTGGCAGAAGCGCGTGGCGAGGTGATCTACGGCGCCAGCTTCATCGAGTGGTTTGCCGAAGAGGCCAAGCGGGTGTATGGCGAAACCATTCCCACCACCGACAACAACAAGCGCTACATCGTCATCAAGCAACCCATCGGCGTGTGCGCGGCCATCACGCCGTGGAATTTTCCGATCGCCATGATCACCCGCAAGGTGGCGCCGGCACTGGCCGCTGGCTGCCCGGTGGTGATCAAGCCGGCCGAGGCCACGCCGCTGTCGGCTCTGGCTGTTGCCGAGCTGGCCCAGCGCGCCGGCATGCCGGCGGGCGTGCTCAACATCATCACCGCCGATGCCGAGCAGAGCATCGAGATAGGCAAGGTGCTGTGCAGCAGCGATGTGGTGCGCCACCTGTCCTTCACCGGCTCCACCGAAGTGGGCCGCATCCTGGCGCGCCAGTGCGCGCCCACGGTCAAGAAGATCAGTCTCGAGCTGGGCGGCAACGCCCCCTTCATCGTGTTCGACGATGCCGACATTGATTCGGCTGTCGAAGGCGCCATGGCCAGCAAGTACCGCAACTCGGGCCAGACCTGCGTGTGCGCCAACCGTTTTTACGTTCAGACTGGCGTGTATGACCAGTTTGTCGAAAAGTTGGCCGCCAAGGCCCGGGGCATCAAGGTGGGCAACGGCTTCGAGGCCGGCGTCAACCAGGGCCCGATGATCGACGACCAGGCCGTGGCCAAGGTCGAGGCCCATGTGGCCGATGCCCTGGCCAAGGGCGCCCGTGTGGTGACAGGCGGCGAACGCGCTTCGGCCATCGGCGAGCGCTTCTTCACGCCAACCGTGCTGGCCGACGTGACGCCCGACATGCTGTGCTCGAAGGAAGAAACCTTCGGCCCGGTGGCACCGGTGTTCCGCTTCGAAACCGAGGCCGAAGCCATCGAACTGGCCAACGACACCGAGTTCGGCCTGGCCAGCTACTTCTTCAGCCGCGACATCGGGCGGGTGTTCCGCGTGGGCGAGGCGCTGGAGTACGGCATGGTGGGCATCAACACTGGCCTGATCAGCGTGGCCGAGGTGCCCTTTGGTGGCGTCAAGCAGTCGGGTCTGGGCCGCGAAGGCTCGCACCAGGGCATGGACGACTATGTCGAGATCAAGTACCTGTGCCTGGGCGACATCCTGAAGTGAAACCCGCCACCTGACGCGCAGGCGCGGCGGGCTTGCCGTGCCTACTCATCGTTGGCGGCCAGCGCGCCACCGTGGGGCGTGAGCCCGCTGCGGCCCACGACCGGGTTGGCACCAGCCTGGCTGAGGGCTTGCCGCAGCAGTGCCTCGGCCTCTTTGCCGTGCACGGGGTATTGGGCTACGCCAGCACTCACGGCCACCGCCACATCCTGCCCGGCCACGGTGAAGGGCCGCTGCAGTGACTGCGTCAACTTGGCGGCCACGCGCGGGCCAGCGGCGCCATCGTCTATCCAGGCCAGCAAAATCGCAAAACTGTCGGTACCTACCGATGCCACCACATCGCTGGCGCGCAGGCCCGAGCGCAGCCGAACGGCCACTTTTCGCCGCAGCACATTGGCCGCCTCGGCGCCAAGCCGGGCTTCGGTGGCCTCCAGGCCCTGGATGCGCAGCGCCAGCAGCGCCATGGCGGCGGGCTCGCGCTCGCGCAGGGCCAGCAGGTGGCTCATGTGCTCCATCAACTGGGCGTGGTTCGGCAAGCCGGTGGCCAGATCGGTGGCGTAAGCCTTGCGGGCGGCGCGCTCGAGTCGCTTGCGCTCGACGGCCAGGCGCACTGCACGGGCCAGGGCCGGCGCATGGGCCTCGTGCGCCGGCAACACGTCTTGCACCCCCAATCCCACCAGGCGCAGGGCATCGACACTGGCTGGCTCTGGCGCCACCACCAGAACGGCGGCATCCAGCACGGCCCGTGCGAGCACCGGCCAAGTAGCCAATGCGACCAGGCGATCTGGCGCCTCCTGGTGCATCACCACTGCGTCGTAGGACTGGGCATCCAGTGCACTGGTCAGCTCATCGGCAGTGCCCACCGAATGCACTACGAACGGGCCATAGGCCGACGTCGCGAGGTCGGGCGAAGCGCGGCCCCAATGCAGGAGTTGGATGGGTTCGTTCATGTTCTGCTGGGCATGATGCCCCAGCAACCTGGGCGTCGCCACGCGGGAACTACGGGGTTGCCTGGCGATCCAAACCTGCGTGTTCGGACCTGCAAGCCAGATCTGCGCGTTCAGGCCTGCACGAAACGCGCCAATTGGCACTGATGCTCCACACTTGTTCATCCGTATCGCCACTTGAGCTTCATCTTGTGCGGTGTTGTCCGATGAAGCGGCGAGCACGTCTGCCTGGCGGTCATCCCAGCGCACAGGCGGATGCACGGGGTGATGTGCAAATCGATTGCCTTCTACGTTTTTCGGAACACCACACGCCCAATTGCGCCATTCCATGCCCTGAAACATGCTTTCCATCCGAAGCACCATTGCGCTGGGCATCGCAGTCGCCGTCCTGGCGCCGACCGGCCTGCTTTGGCATCTTGAGCAGCAGCTCACCCGCAAAGCCCAGGCCCCCCTGATCGAGCAGAACCGCCAGGCGGTTTTACTGATGAACGCCGCTGCGCTGGTCACGCCTCTCTGGTCGCTGGATGCCGATCAAACGTCGGTTGTCGCCAACCAGGCGCTGCAAGACACCGGGGTGCTCAGCCTGCGGCTTGTCGAGCGCCGGCCACTGGCCCAACCGCTGGTTTTGGCGCACCCGGGCGCGCCCGCCTTTCATGGGGTGTACATGCAGGCACCCATCCTCCATGAAGGGGAGCTGCTGGGCCAGCTGGAGCTCTGGTTCGACCCCACCCAGATCGACCGCCTGCTGGCCGAGCGGCGCAGTGCCACCATTCAGCTGGCCGCATTGCAGATTGTGCTGAGCGTGCTGGTCCTGCTGGGGTTGCTGTACTGGCGCCTGCTGTCTCCGGTGCAAAGACTCAAGCGACAGGCCAGCGAGATTGCCTCGCGCGCCGATGTGGCACCCGTTCAGTGGGACCGGGGCGATGAACTGGGTCAATTGGGTCTGCACCTGAACGATGTTCATGCGCAGATCGACGAACTGTTCGGCCAGCTTGAAGCGCAGAAGGCCGAACTGGAAAAGATTGCCTTGCATGACACCCTGACCGGCCTGCCCAACCGTACCCTTTTTCGAGAGCTGGCGCGTGCCGCCGTGTCCTCGGCCGAACGCGACAAAGGCAAGCTGGCCTTGTTGTTCGTGGACCTGGACCGCTTCAAGGCCGTGAACGACACGCATGGGCACGCCGCAGGCGATGCCCTGCTGGTCACGCTGGCGCAGCGCCTGCGCAGCGAACTGCGAGCGTCCGATGTGGTCTGCCGGCACAGCGGTGACGAGTTCATCGTGCTGCTGCACGACGCCCACCAATGGGACGAAGTGGCCGCCACCGCTGATCGCCTGCTGGCCGCCATGGAACTGCCGGCCCTGGTGCAGGGCCGCGAGCTGGGTGTATCTGCCAGCATCGGCGTGGCGCTCTACCCCGACGACGCCACCGACCCCGAGACACTGGTGCGCTATGCCGACTCGGCGATGTACGCTGCAAAGCACTTGGGCCGCGCCCGGTACAGCTTCTACCGCGCCGAGTTCAATTCTCAGCTGGTGGCCACGCAGCAACTGGAACAAGAACTGCGCGATGCACTGGCCCGCAACGAGTTCATCCTGCACTACCAACCGCAAGTGGATGCAGGCACCGGCGAACTTGTCGGCTGCGAAGCGCTGATCCGTTGGTTGCATCCACAACGTGGGCTGGTGCCGCCTTTGCAGTTCATCACCGTGGCAGAGCAATGTGGCCTCATCGGTGAACTGGGCGCCTGGACCGTTCGATCGGCTTGCGCGCAGATGCAGGCCTGGAAAGCCGCAGGACTGGACTTCGGCAGCGTGGCCGTGAATGTCTCGGCGCTGGAATTCCGCAGCCACCGCTTGGTCGAGGTGATCATGCAGGCCATGGCCGATTTCGGCATCGAGGCGCATGAACTCGAGATCGAATTGACCGAGAGTGTCCTGATGACCGACACCGACACGACGCAACGCATCGTGCAACGCCTGCACGACCTGGGCCTGCCCCTGGCAGTCGATGACTTCGGCACCGGCTACTCGTCACTGTCGTACCTGAAGCGGTTGCGTCCGAAGAAAATCAAGATCGACCGCAGCTTCGTGCGAGATCTGCCGCATGACGACGACGACCGCGTTCTGGTGCAGGCCATCGTGCAGCTTGCCAAGGCCATGGGCATATGCGTGGTCGCCGAAGGCGTCGAAACCGAGGACCAGCGCGCACTGTTGCACCGCATCGGCTGCGACACGCTGCAGGGCTATCTGATCAGCCGGCCCCAGCCCGCAGCAGGCTTTGCCGACTTCACCAAGACCCGCAAGGCAGAGGCTGCAGTGGCCTGAATCACCCACTGCCCAAAGAACGACAGGCTAGAATCAGCGCCAATCGCGGGTGTAGTTCAATGGTAGAACGGCAGCTTCCCAAGCTTTAGACGTGGGTTCGATTCCCATCACCCGCTCCAACCATCTGATGCACCGACAAGGGCCCGAAAGGGCCCTT
>JANOAQ010000568.1:0-2060 GCA_031411195.1 Burkholderiaceae bacterium
CATCTCAGCCGGCGCCGGGCCGCCCCAAGGCGGCTGAGCGCCCCCTCGGGGGGCAGGCGCGAAGCGACGTGGGGGCGGACATCTCAGCCGGCGCCGGGCCGCCCCAAGGCGGCTGAGCGCCCCCTCGGGGGGCAGGAGCGAAGCGACGTGGGGGCAGACATCTCAGCCCAAGGGCTCGAAAGCCAGCGGTGCCTGGGCCGCCAGCCAGGCGACGACAGCCCAGCAGGCCACGTTCTGCGGCAGGGCGCCTGCATCCATGCGGGCGAAGGTGTCGTGCACCGTGTGGTGCACATCGAAGTAGGCCGTGCCGTCCTGGCTCAGCTCAACGCCGGGCCAACGGTGGCGGCGCATCAGCACCGCGCCGTCGGGGCCGGGCGTGCCGTCGTTGCCCGCCATTGGCACGCCCAGTGGCGCCAGCACGCCGGCCATCGCCTCGAAGGCGGGCAGCGCGGCGGGGGCCACTCGGCTGCGCAGGGCGTACACCGGCCCGGCGCCGAAGTCGCTTTCGCTCACCAGCTGGTGGCGCTGCGCCCCGTAGCGTTTGCCATAGGCCAGGGCGCCATCGAAGCCGTTTTCTTCATTGCCGAACAGCACCACGCGGATCGTGCGGCGCGGTGCCTGGCCACTGGCGCGGATCAGCGCTGCGGCGGCGCACACGATGCCCACGCCGGCCGCGTTGTCCACCGCGCCTTCGCCCAGGTCCCACGAATCGAGGTGGGCGCCGAGCAGCACCACTTCATCGGCCAGGTCGGTGCCCGGCACCTCGGCGATGACATTGGCCGACTGCGCTGGCACGGCGAGCTGGTTGGCCACGTTCAACTGCAACCGCACGGGGCCCCGGGCCTGCAGCGTGGCGATGCGCTCGGCATCGGGCACCGACACCGCCACCGCCGGGATGCGAGCGGCCGCGTCGTCGTAGCGCATCGAGCCGGTGTGGGCGATGCGCTGGGCATCGGTGCCGATGGAGCGGATCACCACCGCGATGGCGCCACGCCGCGCGGCTTCGACCGCGCTGCCAAAACGCGCCGGGGCGGCGGCGCTGTAGCCCGCACCATCGCGGCTGCGCTCGGTCCGCTGGTCGACAAAGACGATGCGGCCCTTGGCACGATCGGAGGTATCGGCCTTGAGCGCGGCATAGCTCTCGTAGAAGGCGATCTCGCCTTCGAGCCCGCCCTCGGGCGTGCCCACGCTGTTGCCCAGGGCGGCCAGCACCAAGTCGAAACGCTCGGGCGCCACCACCTGCGCACTGGCCGGGCCGCGCCGCCACACACGCAGGTCGAAGGGCTCGGCACGCACGTTCTGCAGGCCCAGGGCTTGGCAGCGCGCCAGGGCCCAGGCCACGGCCTTCGCGTCGGCGGCCGATCCGGCCGGGCGGGCGCCGATGTCCCGGGTCAGGCCGCGCACCAGGGCCAGGGCCTGGGTGTCCTTCAGCGCCGCATCACGCAGGCGCTCGGCGTGGGCCAGGTCAGCGGGGCTGAAGCCGGCCGCTTCGGCCCGCGCCAGGGGACTCATCCACGCCCCCGAGCCGACGACACCCAGCCAGGGCAGGCCGGCAGCGGCCAACAGGCTGCGGCGGTGCAGGGCCACGGGCCGGCCCGTGTCACCGGCCGGTGGGGAAGTTGAACTCCGCGCCCTTGGCAATGCTCTCGGGCCAGCGTTGCATCACGCTCTTTTGCTTGGTGTAGAAGCGCATGCCTTCTTCGCCATAGGCGTGCATGTCGCCGAACAGGCTCTTCTTCCAGCCACCGAAACCATGCCAGGCCATGGGCACGGGGATGGGCACATTCACGCCCACCATGCCCACCTGCACCTTGCGGGTGAACTCGCGCGCAATGCCGCCGTCACTGGTGTAGAGCGACACGCCGTTGCCAAATTCATGGCTGTTGACCAGCGCGATGGCGGTGGCGAAGTCGGGCACGCGCACGCAGGCCAGCACCGGGCCGAAGATCTCTTCCTTGTAGATGCGCATGGCCGGCGTCACATGGTCGAACAGCGTGCCGCCGGTGAAGAAGCCGCCTTCCAGGCCCGGCACCTTCAGGCCGCGGCCGTCCACCACCAGG
>JANOAQ010000569.1:0-2504 GCA_031411195.1 Burkholderiaceae bacterium
CGCCGAGTTGCTCGAGCTGGTCGAGATGGAAGTGCGCGAGCTGCTGGACAAGTACGATTTCCCTGGCGACAAGACCCCCATCATCCACGGCAGCGCCAAGCTGGCCATGGAAGGCGACAAGGGCGAGCTGGGCGAGGGCGCAATCCTGAAGCTGGCCGATGCGCTGGACACCTACATTCCCCAGCCCGAGCGGGCGGTGGACGGCGCCTTCCTGATGCCGGTCGAAGACGTGTTCTCGATCTCGGGTCGTGGCACGGTGGTGACCGGGCGGATCGAGCGGGGCATCATCAAGGTCGGTGAGTCGATCGAGATCGTGGGCATTCGCGACACGCAAGTGACCACCTGCACCGGCGTTGAAATGTTCCGCAAGCTGCTGGACCAGGGGCAAGCCGGCGACAACGTGGGCATTTTGTTGCGCGGCACCAAGCGTGAAGACGTCGAGCGTGGCCAGGTGCTGTGCAAGCCCGGATCGGTCAAGCCGCACACGCACTTCACCGCCGAGATCTACGTGCTGAGCAAGGAAGAGGGCGGCCGCCACACGCCGTTCTTCAACAACTACCGTCCGCAGTTCTACTTCCGCACGACGGACGTGACCGGCGCGGTGGAGCTGCCCAAGGACAAGGAAATGGTGATGCCTGGCGACAACGTGAGCATCACGGTCAAGCTGATTGCGCCCATCGCGATGGAAGAAGGCCTGCGCTTTGCCATCCGTGAGGGCGGTCGCACCGTCGGCGCCGGCGTCGTCGCCACCATCATCGCCTAACCCTTGCATGACTTGCCGGCCGCTTCCAAGCGGCCGGCTTCATCGCTCTTTTCAAGGAACAGTCATGCAAAAGCAAAAGATCCGCATCCGCCTGAAGGCCTTCGATTACAAGCTGATCGACCAGTCGGCCTTGGAGATTGTCGAAACCGCCAAGCGCACCGGCGCCATCGTGCGCGGCCCCGTGCCCTTGCCCACCCGCATGCAGCGGTTCGACATCCTGCGTTCGCCGCACGTCAACAAGACGTCGCGCGACCAGTTCGAGATTCGCACGCACCAGCGCCTGATGGACATCGTCGACCCCACCGACAAGACCGTGGACGCGCTGATGAAGCTCGACCTGCCGGCCGGTGTCGACGTCGAGATCAAGCTGCAATGATGAAAGCGCGCTTGCGGCTTAACCCGCAAGCGCGCTATAATCGCAGGCTTTTCGCCGGTTCACTGGGCTTGCGCCTGGAAAACCGGCGATGTGTTTGAGGTACAGGGCGACCGAACATCAATCAACCCGATTGATGGCTCGGCGATCCTTAACCCGGACCACCGTCACCCCCGACCAATCGTTGTCGGGAGTTTGAAACAAAGGCCTTCGACCCTGAACGGGAACGAGGCTGGAGAAGAGCCATGACGACAGCTGCAAATAGCTATCGCCTCGGTTTGCTGGGCCGCAAGGTCGGCATGATGCGCATTTTTACGGACGATGGCGACGCCATTCCCGTGACGGTGCTCGACGTGTCGAACAACCGCGTTACCCAGATCAAGACCGAGCAGACCGACGGCTACAACGCCCTTCAGGTGGCGTTCGGGTCGCGCAAAGCATCGCGCGTGACCAAGCCTGAAGCCGGCCACCTCGCCAAGGCGGGTGTGGAATCCGGTGAAATCCTGCAAGAGTTTCGCGTGCCTGCCGATGTGATCGGCCAGTACGCGCCGGGCGCCAACGTGCCCGTGACGCTCTTCGCCGTGGGCCAGTTGGTGGACGTGCAGGGCACCTCCATCGGCAAGGGCTTCATGGGCACGATCAAGCGCCATAACTTCAAGTCGCAGCGCGCGTCGCACGGCAACAGCCGTTCGCACAACGTGCCCGGCTCGATCTCGATGGCGCAGGATCCGGGCCGCGTGTTTCCGGGCAAGAAGATGTCTGGTCACCAGGGTGACGAGACCGTCTCCGTGCAGAACCTGGACATCGTGCGCATCGACGAAGCCCGCCAGCTGTTGCTGGTGCGCGGCGCCGTGCCGGGCGCCAAGAGCGGTTTTGTGACCGTGCGCCCCGCCGTCAAGGTCAAGGCCAAGAAGGGAGCCCAGTGATGCAGCTCGAGCTCCTGAACGATCAAGGTCAGGCCACGTCGAAATTCGACGCGCCCGACACCGTGTTTGCGCGTGACTACAACGAAGCCCTGGTGCACCAGGTGGTCGTGGCCTATCAGGCCAACGCCCGCCAAGGCACCCGCGCCCAGAAGAACCGCGAAGCCGTCAAGCACAGCACCAAAAAGCCCTGGCGCCAAAAGGGCACCGGCCGTGCACGTGCTGGCTCTACCTCGTCACCGCTGTGGCGCGGGGGTGGTCGCACCTTCCCGAACATGGCCGACGAGAATTTCTCGCACAAGGTCAACAAGAAGATGTACCGCGCCGGCATGGCGGCGATCCTTTCGCAGTTGGCCCGTGATGGTCGTCTGGCCGTGGTTGATTCGATCTCGATCGAAGCACCCAAGACCAAGTTGCTGGCCGCCAAGTTCAAGGCCCATGGCCT
>JANOAQ010000570.1:0-15637 GCA_031411195.1 Burkholderiaceae bacterium
CCACCATGTTGATGCCGAAGGTGTCCTGTAGCTGTGTCTGCTTGTACAGGTTGTTCAGCACCACCTCGGGCACTTCACCACGCTTCAGGTCGATCACCACACGCATGCCGGACTTGTCGCTCTCGTCCTGGATGTGGCTGATGCCCTCGATCTTCTTCTCGTGCACCAGCTCGGCAATGCGCTCGAGCAGCGTCTTCTTGTTCACCTGGTAGGGCAGCTCGTCGACGATGATCGTCTGCCGGGCGCCCTTGTCGATGTCCTCGAAGTGCACCTTGGCGCGCATCACCACCTTGCCGCGGCCGGTGCGGTAGCCCTCGCGCGCGCCCTGCACGCCGTAGATGATGCCGGCGGTCGGGAAGTCGGGCGCCGGCACGATCTCCATCAACTCGTCGATCGTCGCCTCGGGCGACTTCAGCAGGTGCAGGCAGGCGTCGATGATTTCGTTGAGGTTGTGCGGCGGTATGTTGGTGGCCATGCCCACCGCGATGCCGGTCGATCCATTGACCAGCAGGTTGGGCAGCCGCGCCGGCATCACCGTCGGCTCTTTCTCGGAGCCGTCGTAGTTGGGCGCGAAGTCGACCGTCTCCTTGTCGATGTCGGCCAACATCTCGTGGGCGATCTTGGCCAGGCGGATTTCGGTGTAACGCATCGCTGCGGCGTTGTCGCCGTCGACCGAGCCGAAGTTGCCCTGGCCGTCGACCAGCATGTGGCGCAATGAAAAATCTTGCGCCATGCGTACGATGGTGTCGTACACCGCGGTGTCGCCGTGCGGGTGGTACTTGCCGATCACGTCGCCGACGATGCGCGCGCTCTTCTTGTAAGCACGGTTCCAGTCGTTGTTCAATTCGTGCATCGCGAACAGCACGCGCCGGTGCACTGGCTTGAGGCCGTCCCGCGCATCGGGCAACGCGCGACCCACGATCACGCTCATCGCGTAGTCGAGATACGAGCGCCGCATCTCCTCTTCGAGACTGATGGGCAGGGTTTCCTTGGCGAAGGGCGTCATGCAGGTGCGGCGTGGCGGCGCCGTTGGAATGAAGAGCCGCTGCAGACCAATCCGCACGGCAACCGGCGATTCTAAGCGGCCCCGGGATGTCGCGGCCGTGCAACAACCCGGGGCTGTGAGCGTTTTGACTGGTTGAAAATCCAGACCACTGAAGGCGCTATGGCACAATCAGTTATCGGTGGCAATCGCTTGCCAAACCGCGTGTTTGCCGGCTTTTCTTGCTTCCGGCTTGGACATTACGCAGACATCTGCGGCTTCCCTCGAGAGGAGAATCATGAAGAAACTGAACAAGGTGGCGGTGCTCTTCGCGTCGGCCGCGCTCGCAGCCCCGCTGGCTGCTTTTGCGGCTGCGCATTCGGGCGCCATGCCCAAGACCGTGGACAACTGGCGCGGTACGGATGGCACCGTTTGGAAAAACGGCACCAACGAGCTGTGCTGGCGCGACGCCAGCTGGACGCCAGCCACGGCCAGCCCGGATTGTGATGGCGCATTGAAGCCGCCACCTGCTCCGGCGCCTGCGCCTCCGATGCCGGCGCCTGCCCCGGCACCTGCCCCGGCCCCGGCGCCTGCACCGGTCGTCGTGCCGCCGCCTGCTCCCGCGCCTGCACCGGTCGTCGTGCCTGCCGCGCCGGTCAGCGAAAAGGTCACTTTCGCTGCTGATGCGTTCTTCGACTTCGACAAGTCCGTGCTCAAGCCCGAAGCCAAGGCCAAGCTGGACGATCTGGTCGGCAAGACCAAGGCTGTGGCTCTGGAAGTCATCATCGCTGTGGGTCACACCGACTCGGCCGGTGGCGATGCCTACAACCAGAAGCTCTCGGTAGCGCGCTCTGAAGCTGTCAAGGCCTATCTGGTCGGCCAAGGCATCGAGAAGAATCGGGTCTACACCGAAGGCAAGGGCGAAAAGCAGCCTGTGGCTGACAACAAGACCACCGAAGGTCGCGCCAAGAACCGCCGCGTCGAAATCGAAGTGGTGGGCACCCGCACCAAGAAGTGATGGCGGGCCTTCGGGCCTGATGTCACCGCCCCGCCCCCGTGCGGGGCCACACAAACCCCGCTTCGGCGGGGTTTTCAGTTTCTGTCGCTACGATCGCACCATGAACCTGAACGCCGACCCCCAGGAATTGGCCAAGTTTGGTGATCTCGCCCACAAGTGGTGGGATACCGATGGCGAGTTTCGGCCCCTGCACCAGATAAACCCTTTGCGCCTGGATTGGATCGACGGCCAATCTCGGCTGGCGGGCAAGCAGGTCCTTGATGTGGGCTGTGGCGGCGGCATCCTGGCTGAGTCGATGGCCCAGCGGGGCGCTGAGGTGTTGGGCATTGATCTGTCCACCAAGCCCTTGAAGGTGGCGCAACTGCATGCCATGGAAGCTGGCATCGCCCATTTGAGTTACCGAGAGGTGGCCGTAGAACACCTTGCGGCCGAAATGCCCGCCGGCTTCGACGTGGTGACCTGCATGGAGATGCTGGAGCACGTGCCCGAGCCGGCATCGGTGGTGAGTGCCTGCGCAGCGCTGGTGCGGCCGGGTGGCTGGGTATTCTTCTCCACCATCAACCGCAATGCCAAAGCGTGGCTGCATGCAGTGGTCGGTGCCGAGCATGTACTCAAGTTGCTGCCCAAAGGCACACACGAGTATCAACGCTTCATCCGCCCCAGCGAACTCACGCGCTGGTGCCGCGAGGCCGGCTTGGCGACGGGCGGTTTCAAAGGCATGGGCTACAACCCCTTGACACGGCACTACAGTCTGACCGACGACACGTCGGTGAACTACCTTCTGGCTTGTCGCGTGCCGGAATGAACCGACGCCGCCCGCTGCCACTGTTCGATCTGGACGGCACCCTGGTCGACAGTGCGCCCGATCTGGCCGGTGCGGCCAACGACTTGCGCGCCCACCATGGCCTGCCACCCTTGCCACTGGCCGCGCTGCGGCCCATGGTGGGAAGCGGCGCCCGAGGCATGGTGGGTGTGGCCTTTGGTGTGGCCCCAAGTGATGGGTCATTTGCAGAGTTGAGAGACGCCTTTCTGGACCGGTATTCACAACGGTTGTTGGTGCACACCCAGGTTTTCGAGGCCATGTGGCCGGTGCTCGATGCTCTGGATCGCGCAGGCCAGCCATGGGGCATCGTCACCAACAAGGCCATGCGCTTTGCCGAGCCCCTGGTGGCCGGTCTGGGCCTGTCGCAGCGGGCGGCTGTCGTGATCGCCGGCGACACCACGCCTCACGCCAAGCCGCACCCGGCCCCGCTGCTGGAGGCCGCGCGCCGGCTTTCGGTGGCGCCTGCAACTTGCGTCTATGTCGGCGATGATCACCGCGACATCGTGGCTGGCAAGGCGGCGGGCATGGCGACGTTGGCGGCGGGTTGGGGCTATCTGGGGCAGGGCGAGGTCATCGGCGATTGGGGCGCGGACCGCGTACTTTCTTCGCCTGCTGAACTCTTGCAATGGCTGGATCTGACCTAAACTGCTCGGTTCCAGGGGCCGACCTGGCTTCGACGTGGGTGCGGAGTCGGCTCAGGGCATGCCGAGCACCAGTTCGCTCGTAAAACCACTGGAAACAAAGTAACTGCGAACGATACCTCGTACGCCCTCGCCGCTTAAAAACCGGTGAGCTTCGCAACGGTTGGCCGATGGGCCGGGCCCAAGCCGCAAGGCAAGGGCTGCGAAGTCATACACATTGGCTGGTGCCTGGCTGTGTCATTCAGCCAGGGACGAGACTCAAATGACTGGTGGAACCGATAGCGTGCTGCTGCGCGATCGGTGCCGCGAGATTCAAATCAGACAGCTAAGCATGTAGAACTGACCGGTGATGGCTTGCGGACGGGGGTTCGATTCCCCCCGGCTCCACCATAATGTGAAATCCCAACCCTCATCCGGTTGGGATTTTTTTTGCCCGTACCCGAGGGAAACAGCGGTTTGCCTGTTGACCACGGCCTGCCCGACGAGGCCGCCGAAGGCCTGCTGGCGACCCATTTCCTCTCTCCGTTCTCTGCCGACCTGTTGACTATCAACAGGTCACCCCTAGGATTCATGCGGGTTTCCGGGCGGTCAGTGCAGGTCGAGAGCCGCCTGCCAGCACGGAATCGAACGGCCGAGGCTTGTTCGGCTGACCTGAAACCAGACACGAAGGGCAGTTGCGCGCGCGCCGCGCTTGCCCACCGGCCCCTGCGCCTGCAGGACACCCGCCCGCATGACAAGCACCGGCCCGGCATGCCGCTGCGGATCGCCTCCTGCGCTTCCGAACCGCTGGCCCGTCGTGGGCCTTGCCACGTTCGGTGGCAGCACCGGCCAGGACGGTGCCGCGTTGACGTTAGACAGCGCCCGACTGCAACGACGTGGGACTTGCTACCCGCCGCGGTGTCCTTGCACGCTGCAGGTCGCCAGCCGGCGAATGGCCATGCTGGCTCAGCGCGCCGCGGCTGCGCATGTTCGCGTTTTGGCAAGGGAGCCGCACACGTCGGCGCGATTGCAAACGGCCGCGCCACGCGCCGGGAGTAGCCTACACCCTGCGTCTGCCGCTTCGGCCGGCTGCACCGCCCTCTTCCCTTCCCAGAATTCTCCATGCCCCATTTGTTCAGCCCATTCACTCTCAAAGACGTCACGCTGCGCAATCGCATCGTGATGTCGCCGATGACGATGTACAACTCGGTCGACGGCAAGCTCGACGATTACCATGTCAGCTATCTCGGGGCTCGGGCAGGTGGCGGCTTCGGTCTGGTTTTCGGCGAGCAGATGGCGATCACGCCCGAGGGGCGCACCACCACATCCTGTGCCGGCATCTGGAGCGACGACCAGATCGAGGGTCATGCTCGGGTATGCGCAATCGTCGAGCGCATGGGCGGGGTGCCGGCGATACAGCTCGGCCACACTGGCCGCAAGGGTAGCGAGCTGCCGCCGCATCTCAGCCCCCGCCGCACCCAGCTGCCACCCGATCACCCCAACGGCTGGACTTGCGTCGCCCCCTCGGCGCTGCCCTATGGCAACGGCAGTCATGTGCACCCGGTGCACGAGCTGACCGTCGCGGAGATCCACGCCCTGCACCGCGCCTATGCCGACGCTGCACGCCGCGCCCTCGATGCCGGCTACAAGTGGCTCGAGATGCACTATGCGCACGGCTACCTGGCGGCGAGCTTCTTCTCGCCGCTGGCCAACCGGCGCACCGACGCCTACGGCGGCACCCTCTCGAACCGCGCCCGCTTCCATCTCGAGGCGCTGGACGCGGTACGTGCTGTCTGGCCCGAGAAGTACCCGCTGACCATGCGCCTGGGCTGCGACGATCTGCACCCACAGGGCACGCAGTTCGAGGAATCGCTGGTTGCGATCAGCTGGATGAAGGACCACGGGCTGGACCTGGCCGATCTCTCGCTGGGCATGAACACGAGCGAGATGACCGATCCACCGTTCAATCAGCCAGCCTTCATGGTGGGACGCGCGAACCGGGTGCGGCGGGAACTCGGGCTGCCCGTGGCGGCGAGCTGGAACCTGGGCGTGCCGCAGACTGCAGACCAGGTCATCCGTGAAGAACTGATCGATCTGGTGATGTTGGGGCGGCCCGCGCTGGCCAATCCGCACTGGCCTGTCTGGGCCGCCCGCGAGCTCGGCCATCCGCAACCGTTCTCGCTGGTGCCTGAGGATTGGCGCTGGTGGCTGCACAACCACCGCGGCCACCCGGACAGCATCGGACTGCCGCCGGCCAAAGCGCAGCCGTCGGATAGCGCAGACGCCACCAGCGCCACCCGGCCGCAGCAGCCGACGGGCATCCGGGTGGCGACCTGACCAGCACTGCTGCTGGGGCGACCGACGACCCGTCCGGTGCCATGATGCGCCGGCGCCCGCACACCGATCAGTCGCGGCACAGCTGCCCGGCGTCGTGCACGCGGTCTCCCACGCGCAGGACGTCGATGCGCTGGTCGTCGTGGGCGCGGTACTTGGGCTGCAACAGGTCGGCACGACTTCGCGCCCTGGCATCTACTCCCGACCGGGTCTGGAGATCAGGAATAGCAGCTTCATGGATACAACTCGCCTTGAACTGAGGCTTGGCCGTCGGGCGCGTTAGGGCAACCGCGAGCGACAGCCTAGGGTCGGCAGTGAGCTGTCAAACCCTGAAGCAGCGATCGTTCAGTCGCGGCATGGGGACGTATAGGCCAACTCGGGGAGTACGACACCTCGTCGCGGATCCAGCGCCGGCTATGGCAGCTGTAACACCCGCAGCGGCCGATGGTGGCAACCGCGAGTGGCGCCCGAGCTTCAGCACTGTGGCCGAGACCGCGAATTCGAGGGCTGTCGGCCGCCAAGTGCGCCCGCTGCACACCGACAGAAGGCTCACCGACAGGACACAGAGCACCTGACGCTGGACTGGACGCAGAACCGTCGCAGTACATCAAGTGCGGGCAGAACCAGCCGTGTGCGCACCGGACAATTGACCGCGACTGCCGCATGCCAAAGCCAACGCGGCAGATCCAGCTGGCCTACAGTTGTCACTTTTCAACCGTTACCGCATCCATGAGGCGCCCATGATCAAGATCTTGCATGAACAGCGGGTTACCACGCACTCGTCCGTCTGCGACGCTGGCGACACCATCGACGCCGATGCGCTCTGGCTCGATGCCCCGGGCGTCGAGGCGGCAACCGGCTGGCAGTGGAAGCCGGAAGGGCTGTGCCAGGGTGACGTCTGCATGCCGCTGCCTCCCTCGGCGCGCGCGGAGTGGGTGCGCGAAATGCCGAACCAGCCGGCGGCGTTGAACCTCGCTGCCATGTGGCGCCACAGCGGCCAACCGGCGGTGCATGACCAGACAGGCCGGACATGGGCGCTGGGAACCGGAGCGGCCCAACGGCGCGCCGCACTGGAGACGCTTGAAGCCCCCGGTTTCACGCTGCCTGACCTGGCTGGTACCCCCCGCAGCCTGGCCGACTACCGCGGCCGCAAAGTCTTCCTGGCGACCTGGGCCAGTTGGTGAGGCTGCCGGCTTGACTTGTCCGTGTGGCAAGTGCTGGCAGAAGAACTGAAGGACCTCGGGTTCACCGTGCTGGCCGTCGCGCTGGATACGGCGGGCGCCGCACGGTCGTGGATCGAGGCGGCCAATCCCAGCTATCCCTGTTTGATCGACGCGGACCACCATGTGGCTGCTCTGTACAACCTGGTGAACGTTCCACAGGCGGTGTGGATCGACGAGGCGGGTCGCATCGTCCGGCCACCCGAAAGCGCGGGTTCCGACGATGCTTTCCGGGCGATGGACCGCAACACGGGTGCCATGCCTGCCGAGGTGTTGGCGCAACGGCAGCGGCGCAAGACTGCCTACCTTGATGCCGTGCGCCACTGGGCGCGGCACGGCCCCGCTAGCGTCAACGCGTTGGACTCCCGCAAGGCCATCGAAAGGTTGGCGCAGCCGAGCGAGGCCGAAGCCGAGGCGCATGCCTGGTTTCTTCTTGGTCAGCATCTGCAGGCCCACGGCCAGGAGGCTGAGGCAATGGCCGCGTTCAGCAAGGCCACGTCCCTGCACCCGGCATCATGGGCGATGTGGCGGCAGGCGGCGGCGAAGGATGCACGGGGCCTGGCGGCAGGCGCTGCGTTCTGGGCGCGCGTGGACGCACTTGGCGAGCGTCCGTACTACCCCCCGGCGGATATCGTGGCCCCCGACGGGTGAGCGGACGTATGCGCGAATCGGCCGCGCGGGGCGACACCATCAAGACTGCCTGATCATGCCAACCGCGCCGCACGGCCTCTCGCCCCTGTCAGACGAGGAAGTCCAGGAACTCGAAGACTTCCTGATGGAGGACCGCGACGGGGCAGAGGCGATGATGTTCGACACCATGGACGGCTACTTGCACGCCGTGGCCATTGGGCCCACGACCCTGAAACCCCAACAATGGCTGCCGGCCATCTGGGGCCACACCGAGGCCCAGGGGATGATGCCGGCCGTGCAGAGCCTGGATCAGATCAACCGGATCCTGGAACTGGTCATGCGCCACTTCAACGGCATCATCGCCGGGCTGGAGGATGAGCCGCGCGAGATCTACCCCAGGTGGAATGTCAGGGAGTTCGAAGGTCGCGAATTCGATGACGCCGAGGGTTGGGCCTGGGGCTTTGTGCAGGGTGTGGACCTGTGCCGCGCCGACTGGCAGCCGCTCCTGGAGACTGCGCAGGGCCAGGCTTGGTACCGGCCGATTGGCTTGTTGGGGGAGGATGACTTCGGCCCCGAGCAGGACGAACTGACGCGTATGCCCGCGCAGCGGGCCGAGCTGTCACTGCGGATCCCCGAGACCGTGCTGGCGATGCACGCCCACTGGCTTCCGCTTCGGCACGCGGTTCACGAGCGGACCGTAGCCCGGGCGCTGCAGGCCAAGGTCGGGCGCAACGAGCCGTGCCCGTGCGGCAGCGGCAAGAAGTTCAAGAAGTGCTGCGGCGCGCCGGCCGATCTGCACTGAGCCGTCGAAGTTGCAGCAGGTCAGACCGGAACGGATCCCGCTTCGTGGGAGGCGTTCAGCCACCCCCAGGGTCTTGAGCCAGCTGCCCCAGCTGCACAGGCCACCGCTCCGGAAACCAGCCCAGCAGCTCTGACAGCCCCACTGCGAGCCGCCCTTCGCGCAGGGCTGTCTCGATGACCTCGGGCGCCAACTGCGTCAGGCGGAAGATCCTGCTGGCACGCCCGAGATCCATGCCCTCGATCTTGGCGATCTCGCGCAGCCCGCCGCAACGGCCTTCCTCCAGTAACCGCTGCCAGTGATGCGCCAACCCCAGCGCCCGCAGCAGCGGCGCGTCATCGCTGGGGTTCGCCGTGTCGGCACCCTCGGTGAACGCCTCAGGCTCCCCCTGCGGCGTGACGATCCGTTTGCGTACGCCGCGCCGCACCATCTTCCACGGCACGAAGGTCTCGATGACCACCCCGCCGGCCGGCGCTGGCGTCGCGCGCGTCACCGGTGGGCCCTGCATGCGCCCGCGGTGCCGCGTAGTCACCGCTCCCCCTCGAAGGTGGCCACCAGGGCCCGCTGGGCGGCCCAGTCCACCGGCAGGGCGTTTCGCTGGAACCACACCACGGACGCGGGTTCGGTTCCGTGTTCCACCACCAAGTTACTGTTCGACGTGAGTCGAGCAAGATCAAGGCGCTAAGTACATCAACGACTTGGCGCCTTTTTCATGTCCGCCGAGTTTCGCCAGGGTTGCATGCGCCACGGGCCGCGCGGGCCTGTCTACAGCATGTTCACTTGAGTGGGCACGCCCAGCAGCAGCCGGCCGTTCAGTTCGTAGGTGGCGTCGTTGACCATCATGTGCTGGGTGGCCACCTGCACATTGCGCAAGGCGCGCTGCAGCGGCGATGCGGCAAACACCGCACCACCACCGGCCAGGGTGTAGATGCGCTGTACCACCTCGGCCGAGGTCTGCACCGCATGGGTGGCGGCCAGGCGCAAATCTCGGCGCGGCGAGACTGCCAGAGGCCCGGCTTGCTGCGCCATCTGCCAGGCGGCGTCGATGCTGGCCAGCATGTAGCAGCGGGCCGATTGCAGGCTGGCCTCGGCGCGGGCCACCGCTTCTTGCACGGTGGCCTTGGCAGCGATCGGCTTGCTGCTGGCCTGGGGCACGGTGCGGGCAGCTTCGGCGATAAAGGTGTCCAGTGCTTCACGCGCAATGCCGGTGGCCACGGCTGCAATGGCCATGGCCAGCAGGCCAAAGACCGGGAAGCGGTAGAGCGGCGTGTCCACCCGCGGCCCGTCAAACAACGATGCGCTGCGGTTCATCGGCACGAAGGCGTCCTTCACTTCGAACTCGCCGCTGCCGGTGCCGCACAAGCCGAAGGCATCCCAGTTGTCGAGCGAGCGCACCTGGTGGCGCTCGAGCAGCACGCTCAGCACCCGTGGCGAGCCATCGTCCAGCAGCGCAGGTTTGCCGTCTTCACCCATCAGCAGACAGCCGGCGCTGATGACGTCGGCATTGCGCACGCCCGATCCCCAGGCCCAACGGCCGCTCACCAGCAGGCCCGACACACCGTTCTGTTCGGCGGGCACCGCCCGGCCTCTGGGTGCAAACACCCCTGCAGCCTTGAGCTGGGGTCGGGCGCCGAAGATTGCAGCCGCCTCGTCCTGGGGCAGGTAAGCGGCCAGGACGGCCGACGTGCAGGAGATGAAGCAGCACCAGGCGGCAGCCGCATCGCCGCGCGCCAGCTGCTCGATCACGCGGTAGAAGCTGCCCGGGGGGACTTCATGGCCACCGTGCACCTTGGGGGTGAGCATGCGGTAAAGGCCCGCTTCAGCCAGGCTGTCGGCAATGTCTTGCGGCAGCCAGCGCTGGGCTTCGATCTCGGCGCTACGGCTGCCCAGTGCCATGCCGATGCGCGAGGCAGCATCCATCAACTCGCGGTGCTGGGGCGAACTGGCGGGATCGAAGCGGTGCGTCATGGAAGACTCCGGCGGCAAGAGGGCTCCATCATGCCCGCCACCCGTTGGCGCGCGCCTCGGCGCTTGCCCCAGGCCATGGCCGATTCAGAGCGGCGTGCTGGCCGGCTCGGCGTCGAGCAGGGCCTCCAGCGCTTGCTCGGTAACGCCGTAGAAGGCCTTGAGCGCATCGACTTGCGCCCGCAGCGCCTGCCGCTGTGCGGGCGGCAGGGGTTGAGCGCGCCGAACCGCCAGCACCATCTTGTTCTTGCTCGTGTGCTCGGGCGAGATGAATTCGAAGACCTGGGTGTCGTAGCCGGCCGATTGCAGCAGCAGGGCGCGCAAGGCATCGGTCAGCATCTCGGCCTGCTCGGCCATGTGGATGCCGTGGCGCAGCATGGGTTGCAGCACCTCTGGGCTGTGCATCTGCGGGCGCAGTTGTTTGTGGCAGCAGGGCGAGCACAGGATGACGGCCGCGCCCGCAGTGATGCCGCGGTGCATGGCCACGTCGGTGGCGGTGTCGCAGGCATGCAGGGCGATCATGATGTCGGTGGCGACGGCCGCGTGGGTGCGCACGTCGCCGGCATCAAACCGCAGGCATTGCAGGCCCAGGCGCGCCACGGCGCTGTTGCACAGGTCGGTCAATCCTGGGCGCAGCTCGACCCCGGTCACGTCGGCCAGTCGACCGCTGGCCTGAAGGTGCTGGTGCACCGCAAAGGTGAGGTAGCCCTTGCCTGCGCCAAAGTCCAGCACCCGCACGGGCAGCGCCGCATCTCGGCTGACCAGCGGTGATTGGCCGATGGCATGCGTCAGCACTTCCACGAACTTGTTGATCTGCCGCCACTTTCGGGCCATGGCTGGCACCAGGCGGTGCTGGGTGTCGGTGACACCCAGTTCGGCAAGAAACGGTGAGTCCAGCCCCAAGGCATGCTGGCGCACACGGTCGTGGGCGCTGGCGGCGGCCAAGCCAGGGAAGGCGGCCGACAAGAGCGTACCGTCGCCATCCGGGTCTGATGCGGGGCTGTCGCCCGAAGTGCTGGCGGTGCCGGCCAGCCTGCCCACACGCAGGCTCCAGCGGCCTTTGCGGCCCAGGGCCAGTTGCACATCGTGGCTGCGGGTCACCAGGTGAGCGTGGTGAAAACTGTCTCGCACCAACGTTGCCATTTGTGCCAACGCCTCGTTGGCGGGCAGGTTCTTGGTCACATCGCGGCTGGTGTGGCGCCACACCATTTGCAGGTGGTCTGCACCGCGCAGAACCAGAGGCCTCACCAGCAGTTTTTGAAGATCGGCCTCACCGCCGTGCGGACGGCCCAGCACCAGACGAACCAGGCTGCCATCGGCCAGGCTTTGCCGCAGCCGGTGAATGAATCGCTCGATGTCGTCGGGGGCTGGCTTGGCGGGTGAACTCATGGCCCGATTGTCCTCGGGCAGGCGGTGTGGCGTCTCAGGGCGCCTTGCCGCCGTTGCCCACCTTGCTGGCCGCCTTGCTGTTCGACAGGTTGCCCGCCTTGCTGCCAGGTGTGCCGCTGGTCTTGGCGGCCCCTTTGCTGCCGACTTTGCCCGCGTCGGCCTCTACGGCCTTTACGGCCTTGCCGCCCTTGCCCGTCTTGGTGGCCTTGCCCGATTTGGCTTTTGGCTTGGCACCGTTGGCTGAGGCGGTGGCATTGGCGGTGGCGCTTGGCGACGCGGGGCGACGCACAAAACCTGCGGCCTGCTGGGCCTGCGGGCCCAGGCCCAACCAGCCAAGGCAGGCGGGGTCTTTCAGGGCCTCGGGGATGGGGCGGTAGCGGGGCAAGTCCCGCACCGGCTCGCCGGCAGCCAGGTACCGGAAGTCCTGACGAGAGCCGTCCTGGCCCAGCACTTGCAACAGCACGGGCTGAAGCGCATCGCCAGGTACCAGCGTATGGCCCAGCAGGCGCATGCCATCGCGCAGGCCTGCGGTCTCGGCCGGGCCACCCGCTTGCACGCCCTGCACCACACGGGTGCTGAAACTGCTGGGGTCCAGGCCCAGGTGCCAGGTGGGGACGCGCACCACCTGTCCGATGAAGCAGGGGCCCAGGGCATCGGAGCCGAAGGACCAGGGCTCGCCTTGTTCAATGCGTTGCTGGATGTCGCGCAGGGGCTGATCATCCAGCATGGCACGCAGGGCAGCCACCAGCCGGTGCGTGGCCAGCGGGCCGCTGATCGGGCCTTCACGCCGGGCCTGACCCATGGGTACCAGCAGTCGGCGCATCAGGGCTTCCAGGCCCGGCTGGCCCGCCGCGCGCAGGCTGGCGTGCCAGTGCAGTGCCAGCCACTCGCCGCGGGCGGCCGGAAGGGCGGCCACAGCGGGGTTGCGGGCTGCGGCCGAGGCAATCTGCGCATTGGGCAACTGCAACTCGGGCAGGCTGAGGTATTGCGCAATCTTGCGGTTGAGCTCGTTGGCGTAGTCGGCAGCCGTCCAGCGGCCGTCACGCAGCAGGCTGCGGTGGGCCAGGTAGTCGGCCCAGCCTTCGCTGTACCAGGCGCGCAGCGCGTCGTCGCCCCGGCCAGCATGGGCCAAAGGGCCGAAACGATCGTTCAACCAGGCGCGGGCCAGGGCTTGCGCCACCAGGGTGTCGAACATCGGGCCGGGTACGGCCAGGTCCGCAGGGGCCTGTAGCGCCAGTGACTGGTGCCAAGCGGTCCCGCCCATGGCATCAGCGGTGCCGCTGCCCGCTGGTGGCGGCAACAGCAGCAGCAGCCAACGCGGCATGGCTTGCACATCGCCCCATTGGCGGCGTTGTGCGGCCAAGGCTTCGGCACCGCCCTGGGCCAAGGCATCGGCGTCAAAGCGCCAGCCCGCTTCGGCCGGCATCACGGCGGTCACTTGCCCACCCGTCGGGCCCCGGGTGGCCGATTGCAGGGCGCCACCGACGTACAAGGCTTGCTGCACCCGCACTGCCAGGGGTGCCGGCCCTGGAGGGATGCGCCACAGCACCTGTGTGCCATCGGCCAGGCCGTGGCTGCTGGCCCAGCGGCTGGCGGCGGGCAGGCCGCTCACCTGCACGCAGGCCACGGGCGGGTTGCGCTCGTCCAGATCGTCGGGCACGGGCAGCAGGCCAGCGCCGCTGAAGGCCAGCCAACGATCGGCCAACTGCACGGTGCCAATCAATCCGTCGGCCGCTGCGGGCGTGAGCTGCCAGGTCCATTGAACCGGATCGCCGGGCGGGTGGGCGAGGTTGCGCAGCGCCGGCGCGCCGGCCACCGGGCGCGTGCCGGCACCGTCGGCCAGCGCCGGGGCGCCAGGCGCCAGCGCATCCTGCAAGGCACCCCAGCCGGCTGGCAGTCGCAAGGTGGTGGTCTGGCGGGTGCCTGGGTTGAAACGCAGGCTGATCTGCAGTTGACGCGGGCGGGTGTCGAGCCGCACCGCCACCTGCCAGAGCAGAGCACAGTCTTCGGTGGAGGCCGGGACGGGGGCCGCAGCCCAGGCCGCACCCGCGGTCGCCAGGCCGGCGACCATGGCGGATGTGGCCAAGCGCCAGGTGCGGTTAATCCAAGGGCAGGCGCGGGCAGGGGGCATGCAGGCAGGGGCCGGGCGGTTGGCGGGGCAGGAGCCATGCGCCGCACCGGATCGGTCATCGGGCTGGCGAGCTTAGCCCATGCCTGTGCCGCTGCGGCCGGAGCCTGTTCGACCCACCGCCGTGAAAGCCCGCCTTCACTGCGTTTGTTGCGGCTGGCCTTGCTTGAGCTGCGCCAGCATCTCGCCCATCTTCTGGTGCAGCAGATTGATGGCCTTGAGCGGGCGCACCATCACCTTGAAGTCGGTGATCTGGCCGGCGTCGTTCCAGCGGATCAGGTCGACGCCGTTGATCAGGATGCCGTCGATCTCGGTGGTGAACTCCAGCACCGCATCACGCTCGCCGACGATCTCGTGCTCGTAGCGGAAGCTGGCGTTGTTCAGCACGTGCATCGCGCCCATCAGGTACTGGAACGTGATGGCCTTGCCGCGCTGCGGGGTGTGCACCACCGGCGAGTGGAAGACCACCTCGTCGGCCAGGATGCGCTGCAGCGGGGCCATGTCGCGGCTGCGCACCATATCGTGCCAGGCCTGGATGACGGTGGAGGTACTCATGTCGATGCGCCTTTCAAACAATCATCCGCCCACCGGTTTGCACGGGGACACCCAGCGACTGCCGTCAAAGCGCATCAAATGGGGCGGAACTGGTTTCAGCTGTCTGGCGCCATGTTCATCGTGATGCCGGGCAGCAATATCGGCGCGGCAGAGTCTAGGGTGCTCTACCGCGCCTGCTGCGTCGCCTGTGCTACACCGTGCGTGCAGGCCGAGGTTGCCAGCACCTGGGTGAGAGCTTATCGTGACGCCCTCGATAAACACCCATCAGGAGCGGCGCCGTGACCAACCCAGTGAGCAACTTCGTCTGGTACGAATTGATGACCAGCGACGCGCCTGCGGCGCAGGCGTTTTACCAGCAGGTGATCGGTTGGGACGCAGCCGACGCGGACATGCCGGGCATGGCCTACACCCTGCTGTCGGTGGGCGGGCAGCGGTTGGCGGGGCTGATGGCCTTGCCCGCCGAAGCCGCCGCCGCTGGTGCACGGTCGGGTTGGACCGGCTATGTGGCCGTGGACGACGTGGATGCCAAACTGGCCAGTGCCGTGCAGGCCGGCGCCACGGTGTGCCACCCCGCGACCGACATCCCCGGCGTTGGCCGCTTTGCCACGCTGGCCGATCCGCATGGCGCGGTGTTCTGCCTGTTCAAGGACAACGGCGGTGAAGCGCCGCACTGGCCGCCCGGCACGCCCTGCACCGTGGGCTGGCACGAGTTGTACGCCGGCAGCCTAGACAGCGCCTGGGGCTTCTACAGCGGGCTGTTCGGCTGGACCAAGGACGAGGCCGTCGACATGGGCCCGATGGGCACCTACCAGACGTTTGCACCGGCCACCGGCGCCCCGGCCATCGGCGGCATGATGACCCGACCACCCGAAGTGCCGCAGGCCTGCTGGATGTACTACATCAATGTCGAGGCCATTGACGCGGCGGCTGCCCGTGCCACAGCGGCTGGCGGCCAGGTCCTCAACAGCCCGATGGAAGTGCCCGGCGGCAGCTGGATCGTGAATTGCCTGGATCCGCAGGGCGCGGCGTTTTCGATGGTGGCGCCGAAGAGGTGAGGCTGCGCGGCACCCCAGGAGGGCGCTGAAAGCCTAGCCCGGTTGGCGGTCAGTGCGAGCGCGCCGGGCCGGCCTGCCCTGTTTTGCTCCGTGTCCCCCACCGTCACCCTGGCGGGTGC
>JANOAQ010000571.1:0-2447 GCA_031411195.1 Burkholderiaceae bacterium
TCCCGAACGTAGCGCTCTACCAGGCTAAGCTACACCCCGATGTAGGCCGCTCGCGCCAGCGTCAAACTGAAAATGGCGGGGGCCAGCACGTCTCGGTCTGGTCAGGAAGAACGCTCCACCGACCGAGCACATAATTCTAGCAGAGCCTTTCGGGCCGGGCTGTCGGGCAGTGCCGAAAGTGCAATTCGCGCCTTCTCGGCCTCGGCCCGCGCGGCGTCTCGGGTGGCCTCCAGCGCGCCAGTGCGGCGCACGATGGCGAGGATGTCGTCCAGGCGGTCGGGTTCGCCATGCTCAATGGCGTGGCGGATCAGACTGCGTTCGTCGTCGCTGCTTCGCGACATCGCCACCAGCAGCGGCAGGGTGGGTTTGCCTTCGCGCAGGTCGTCGCCCACGTTCTTGCCCAAGGCTTGGGTATCGCCTTCGTAGTCCAGCAGGTCGTCCACCAGCTGGAAGGCGGTTCCCAACGAACGGCCGTAGACCGCGCAAGCTTCCTCCACCGGCTGCGGGGCGTCTGCCAACACCGCCCCGAGACGCGCGCTGGCCTCGAAGAGCTTGGCAGTCTTGTAGCGGATGACGCGCAGGTAGTCGTCCACCGCCAGATCGGGGTCGTGCATGTTGATCAACTGCAGCACTTCGCCCTCGGCGATGACGTTGGTGGCGTCGGCCAGCACGTCAAGCACGCGCATGCGATTGACACCCACCATCATCTGGAAGGCGCGCGAATAGAGGAAGTCGCCCACCAGCACACTGGCCGCGTTGCCGAACAAGGCGTTGGCGGTCTGCCGCCCGCGGCGCAGCGACGACTCATCCACCACGTCATCATGCAACAGCGTTGCGGTATGGATGAACTCGACCGTGGCTGCCAGTTCGTAGCGCTCTTTTCCCAGAAACCCCAGCGCCTCGGCAAACAACAGCACCAGCCGAGGACGGATGCGCTTGCCGCCCGCGCTGACGATGTAGTGCGAGATCTGGTTGATCAACGCCACTTCAGATGCCAGCCGCTGCGCGATGACATCGTCGACACGCTGCATGTCGGCGGCCATCGGGTCGATGACAGCCGATGCGGAGGAGAGAAGGGCAGTCACGGCGTCGTGGGTCTCAGGTCAGTACCAAATTATAGGGAGCAGCGCCCTCCGGGTTGCCAACGACCCGCCCAGGCGTTGTTTGCCTGGGCTGCCAACGATTGGCCTTTGACAATCACCGATGCGTAAAAACCCCCGCTTGTGCTAGACTCTAAGGTTCCTTCGGCCGAACTGGTTGATGGAGTCCTGTGAAGGGAGTCCTGCGAAGGTCTCAAGCCAAACAGGGCGAATCCCAAGCAACATCGCTTTTGAAAGAGGCACTTATGTACGCGCTCATAAAAACCGGTGGCAAGCAATTCAAGGTTGCTGCCGGCGAAAAGATCAAGGTAGAACAGATAGCAGCGGACGTGGGCCAAGAGATCGTGATCGACCAGGTTCTGGCTGTCGGCAACGGCGCTGAACTGCAGATCGGCACGCCCTTGGTGGCCGGCGCCACGGTGACAGCCACCGTGGTGTCGCATGGCCGTCACGACAAGGTCCGCATCTTCAAGATGCGCCGCCGCAAGCATTATCAGAAGCATGGCGGCCACCGCCAGAATTACACCGAGTTGGAAATCGGCGCCATCGCGGCCTGATCGCACCCTCATCCACCAAGGAGTTTTGAACCATGGCACAGAAAAAGGGCGGCGGCTCAACCCGTAACGGCCGCGATTCCCAACCCAAGATGCTGGGCGTCAAGGTGTTCGGCGGCCAGGCCATCCCGGCTGGCTCCATCATCGTGCGCCAGCGCGGTACCCGTTTCCATGCTGGCGACAACGTCGGCATGGGCAAGGACCACACGTTGTTTGCGCTGGTCGACGGCACGGTGTCGTTCGCCATCAAGGGTGCATTGAACCGCCAGACGGTTTTCGTCACTCCGGCGGCCTGATCTTCGGGCCCCGTTAGACCTTGTCCAGCGCCGGCCCATCCGGCCGCTTGTGACCCCAAGCCCCGGCCCGCCGGGGCTTTTGTGCTTTTTGGGCTGACGCCCTGGGATGATCCACCATGAAATTCGTCGACGAAGCCACCATCGACATCGCCGCCGGCAACGGTGGGGCGGGCTGCATGAGCTTTCGGCGCGAGAAGTTCATCCCCTTCGGCGGCCCCAACGGGGGTGACGGCGGCAAGGGTGGCAGCGTCTTCGCTGTGGCCGACCGCAACCTCAACACGCTGATCGACTACCGCTACGCGCGCCGCCACGAAGCCCGCAACGGCGAAGCCGGCCGCGGCTCCGACCAGTACGGCGCGGCGTCCGAGGACATCGTGCTGCGGGTGCCGGTGGGCACCATCGTGCGCGATTTCGAGACCGACGAGGTGCTGGCCGAACTGCTCGACCCGGCGGTCAAGGTGCTGCTGTGCAAGGGCGGTGATGGCGGCTTCGGCAAC
>JANOAQ010000572.1:0-4525 GCA_031411195.1 Burkholderiaceae bacterium
TGGCGTGCTCTGCTTGAATGCTGCAGTGCAACATGAAACGAAGTATAGACCCCAGACCAGGGAATGCAAGCACTTTTTGTTGCGGTGCAGCAAATTAGAGCCAACGTTCTAGGGGGTCGCTGCGGCTGGGCACAATGGGCCGCACCATGCAGGTCGTCAGCAACCAGCAATTCACCGTCGATCTGCCGCCCGGGCACCGCTTTCCCATGCCCAAGTACCAGTTGCTGCGCGATCGGGTGGAGGCCGAATGCACGGGGCTGCGTCTGGCCGAAGCCCGACCCGCCCGTGAGGGCGAGTTGGCACTGGTGCACACACCAGCTTATATCGCCGAGGTGCTTGGGGGCACGCTCAGCGCCGCAGCCCAGCGCGAGATCGGCTTCCCGTGGAGCGAACGCATGGTGGCGCGCAGCCTGCGCTCGGTGGGTGCCACGGTGCAGGCCGCGCGGGCGGCGCTGGCCGAGGGCGTGGCGGTGCACCTGGCCGGGGGCACCCACCATGCCTATGCCGACAAGGGCTCGGGCTATTGCGTATTCAATGACGTGGCAGTGGCCGCGCGCCTGATGCAGGCGGAGGTGGTTCGCCGCCACCGGCGTGGCTTGCAGGTGTGGGTGATCGACCTGGACGTGCACCAGGGCAATGGCACGGCGGCGATTTTTCGGGCCGACTCCAGCGTGTTCACGTTGTCGTTGCACGGCGCCAGGAACTTTCCCTTCCGCAAGGAGGCCAGCGATCTGGATGTCGACCTGCCCGATGGCTGCACGGACGAGCCTTACCTGGCGGCGCTGGACCAGGCGCTGAACGAGGCCTGGCGGCGCCAACGCGATGCCGGTGAAGCGCCGGGCCTGGCCTTTTACCTGGCCGGCGCCGACCCGCACGAAGGCGACCGCCTGGGCCGGCTCAAGCTCAGCGCGGCCGGCATTGCCGAGCGTGATGAGCGGGTGCTGAACTGCCTGCGCCAACACGGCGTGCCAGTGGCGGTGACCATGGCCGGCGGCTACGGCCGCGACATCCACACCACGGTGGCCTTGCAGTTGCATACCGTGCGACTGGCGCAAGCGGCCTGGTCCGCATGGGCGGCTGCACCTCGGCGTTGACGCTTGGGGCGGCCCCGGGGCACGGGATGCGCCGACCGCTCTCTAGAATCGCGGCATCTGTTCGATTTCGACCTCCACAGGAGTTTCCATGCGCGTTGGCCGCCTGTCTGTCCTGCTCGGCCTGTGCGCAGCTTCTGGCATGGCCCGGGGTGCCGAACTGGACGGCGCCACGCTCAGCCTCTGGTGGGGCCTGCCGTTTGCGGGCATGCTGTTGTCGATCGCGCTGATGCCGCTGTTGCTGCCCACCTTCTGGCACCACCACTTCGGCAAGGTTGCGGCCGGTTGGTCGCTGGCCATGCTGTTGCCCTTTGCAATGCTGCTGGGCATGGGCACGGCGTCCCAGGCCCTGGTGCACACCCTGGTGGCCGAGTACATCCCGTTCATCGTGTTGCTGACGGCGCTGTTCACCGTGTCGGGTGGCATCTATGTTCGGGGCAATCTGCATGGCAGCCCGTTGCTCAACACGGGCATCCTGGCCCTGGGGGCGCTGCTGGCCAGCTTGATGGGCACCACCGGTGCGTCCATGCTGCTGATCCGCCCGCTGATCCGCGCCAATGACAACCGGCGTCACACGGTGCATGTGTTCGTGTTCTTCATCTTCATCGTCAGCAACATCGGCGGCTCGCTCACCCCGCTGGGCGACCCGCCGTTGTTCCTTGGGTTTCTGAAGGGCGTGGGCTTCTTCTGGACGGCCCAGCATCTGTGGCCGCAGACCTTGTTCATGCTCGGTTCGCTGCTGGCCCTCTTTTATGTGCTGGACAGCTTCTGGTACCGCCGCGAAGGTGTGCTGCCGCAAGACCCAACGCCGGACAACACCGTGCGCTTCGGCCAGGACGGTGCGGTCAACGCCGTGCTGCTGGGCGCGGTGGTGGGCCTGGTGCTGATGAGTGGCACCTGGAAGCCGGGCATCGCGTTCAACGTCGCCGGCACACCGGTCGAACTTCAGAACCTGGTGCGCGACGGGCTGCTGCTGCTGGTGACGGCGCTGTCGCTGTGGCTGACGCCGCGCTCGGTGCGTCAGGACAACCAGTTCAGCTGGGGGCCGATGCAGGAGGTGGCCAAGCTCTTCGTCGGCATCTTCATCACCATGCTGCCGGTGCTGGCCATGCTCAAGGCGGGCGAGGCTGGCGCCTTTGCTGCGGTGGCGCGTGCCGTCACGGGGCCGGACGGTCAGCCTTTGCCCTGGGCGTACTTCTGGTTCGCAGGCATCCTGTCGTCCTTCCTCGACAACGCACCCACCTACCTGGTGTTCTTCAATCTGGCGGGCGGCGACCCGGTGGCGCTGATGGGGCCGCTGGCCACCACGCTGGCCGCGATCTCTGCTGGCGCGGTGTTCATGGGCGCCAACAGCTACATCGGCAACGCGCCCAACTTCATGGTCAAGGCCATCGTGGAGGACCGGGGCCTGCGCATGCCCAGCTTCTTCGGCTACATGGCCTGGTCGTTCGGCATCCTGCTGCCCCTGTTCGTGGTTATCACCTTCATCTGGATGCGCTGACATGTCCACCGCTGCACGCAACCGGGTCCTGGTCACGATCCCGATGTTTGCCGATGTGCTGGCGCACCTGGGCCAGCATGTCGAGTTGGACGCGCCCTGCGGCACGGCCACCCACATCGACTGGACGCCAGAGTCACTGGCCGCACGCGCCCAGGGCGCCGCCGGTTTGCTGGTGGCCGGCACGCCGCGCATCGACGCGGCGCTGTTGGCCGCCTGCCCCGGCCTGCGGGCGGTGTGCAGCATGGCGGTGGGCTACAACAACATCGACTTGCCGGCCTGCACGGGCGCCGGCGTGCTGGTGAGCAATGCACCCGGCGTGTTGACCGAAACCACGGCCGACTTCGGCTTTGCGCTGATGATGGCCACCGCCCGCCGCATCGCCGAGAGCGAGCACTACCTGCGCGCCGGACAGTGGACGCATTGGTCCTACGACGGTTTTGCCGGAGCCGATGTGCACGGTGCCACCCTGGGTGTGCTGGGCATGGGCCGCATCGGCCAGGCCATCGCGCGGCGCGGCGCACTGGGCTTTGGCATGCCGGTGATCTATCACAACCGCAGCCGGCTCGATGCCGATACCGAGCAGGCGCTGGGCGCACGCTGGGTGGGCAAGACCGAACTGCTGCAGCAGGCCGACCACCTGGTCATCGTGGTGCCCTACAGCCCGGCATCCCACCACCTGATCGGCGCGGCGGAACTGGCCCTGATGAAGCCCGGCGCCACCCTGACCAACATCGCCCGGGGCGGTGTGGTGGACGACGCTGCGCTGGCCGCCGCATTGCGCCAGCGCACGATCGCTGCGGCCGGTCTGGATGTGTTCGAGGGCGAGCCGGCCGTGCACCCCGACCTGCTGACGGTGCCCAATGTCGTGCTCACCCCGCACATCGCCAGTGCCAGCCTGCGCACCCGCCGGGCCATGGCCGATCTGGCGGCCGCCAATCTGTTGGCAGTGCTGGCCGGTGCGGGCGTGCCGCCCACGGCGCTCAACCCCGAGGTGCTGGCCGGCGCTTGAGGTGCCGCCCGGTTGAACCAGTCTGACGCACTGGCGACAAGCCTGGCGCGGGTATTTCCTCACGGGCAGGCGGTCCGTCAAGCGCCACCATTCCAGGTGACCAGCGCCATCGTTGCGCGGCAGGTTCAACCCGAGGAGACACCGTGAGCACCCCCTTCAAGATCAATGGCAAGGCCGTCGTGGCCAAGTCCGAGCCCGACACCCCGCTGCTGTGGGTCATTCGTGACGAGATCGGCCTGACCGGCACCAAGTTTGGCTGCGGCGCCAAGCTGTGCGGCGCCTGCACGGTGCACCTCGATGGCGAGCCCATCCGTTCGTGCTCCACCCCGCTGTCGCGCACCGCCGGCCGCCTGGTCAACACGGTGGAGGGCCTGTCCAAGAACAACAGCCACCCGCTGCAGAAGGCCTGGATCAAGCACGACGTGCCGCAGTGCGGCTACTGCCAGAGCGGCCAGCTGATGAGCGCCGCCGCCCTGTTGGCCAGCAACAAGAACCCGAGCGATGCCGACATCGACGAAGCCTTGAAGGGCAACATCTGCCGCTGCGGCACTTATGTGCGCGTGCGCGCCGCCATCAAGACTGCCGCCGCCGAAATGCGCGGCGCCAAGGCCTGAGGGGGAACACACCATGACCAAGATCGCACAAGTGAAGAACAGCGCACGCCGCGGCTTCCTCAAGACCTCGGGCGCCTTTTCGGGCGGCCTGATGGTCGGCTTCGGCCTGCCCATGGGCGGCCCCGCACAAGCGGCCGGCCTGATGCACACGCCCAGCGCCTGGGTGCACATTGCCGACGACAACACCATCACCCTGATCTCGGCGCGCGCCGAAATGGGGCAGGGCGTCTACACCTCGATGCCCATGCTCATCGCCGAAGAGCTCAACGTCGACATCCAGAAGGTCAAGGTCGCCTTTGCGCCACCGGGC
>JANOAQ010000573.1:0-4137 GCA_031411195.1 Burkholderiaceae bacterium
GAGGGTGCCCACGATCAGCACCAGGGCGACCGTCAGCTTGAGCTCGGTGCCGATCACGTAGGCCCCCAGCAGGTTTTCGAGCACGCCCACCACCAAGCCACCGATCACCGCGCCCAGCGGGTTGTCGATGCCGCCCAGCAGGGCGCCGGCAAAGCCGTACAGCAGGATGCCGGCCATCATGTTGGGGTCGAGGAAGACGATGGGCGCGACCATCATGCCGGCCACCGCCCCGATGGCCGCAGCCAGGCCCCAGCCCAGACCCAGCATCCAGCTCACGCGAATGCCCACCAGCTTGGCCGAATCGGGGTTTTGCGCCGCGGCTCGCATCGCCAAGCCCACCGAGGTGTACTTGAAAAAGGCGAACAACCCGAGCAGCACCACCAGCAGCACGCCCGCCGAACCGAGCTGGTGCGCCGAGAAGTACTTGCTGGCCAGCGCCGAATCCTTGGGGAAAGGGCTGGCGAAGGACTTGATGGTGTGATCGAACAACATGCCCGACATCGCGTTGAAGATCAGCAGCAGGCCGATGAAGACGATGACGTTGGTCAGCACCGGCGCCTTCTCGATCGGGCGCAGCACGATGCGTTGCACCAGCAGGCCGCCGGCAAACGACACCGCCACGGTGAAGAAGAAGGCGGCCCAATAGGACCAGCCCGCCTGCATCAGCGCCCAGGCGATGAAAGTGCTGAAGGTGGCCATCTCGCCCTGGGCGAAATTGATGTGGTGGGTGGCCTGGTAAATCATCACCAGGGCCAGCGCCACCGATCCGTAGATGATGCCGTTGGCCAGGCCTGAAAAGACTTGGTAGAGGAAGGCTTCCATGCGGGGGATCTCGTTTCGCTCAGTGCGATCAATAGCCGAGGTAGGCGCGGCGCACCGACTCGTCGTTCTTGATCTGTTGGCTCGGGCCAGACAGCGCCACGTTGCCGGTTTCCAGCAGGTAGGCGTGGTGGGCCAGATCGAGCGCCAGGTTGGCGTTTTGCTCGACCAGCAGCATGCTCACGCCGTCTTCTTCGTTGATCTTGCGCATGATGCGAAAGATCTCGGTGACGATCAGCGGGGCCAGGCCGAAGCTGGGCTCATCGAGCAGCAGCAGCTTGGGCCGCAGCATCAGTGCGCGGCTAATGGCCAGCATCTGCTGCTCACCCCCCGACAGCGTGCCGGCCTGCTGGTGGCGTCGCTCGCCCAGCCGAGGAAAGCGGGCGTAGGCCTTCTCGATGTCGTTGTGCACTTCGGCGCGGTCTTTGCGGACGTAGGCACCGAGCTTGAGGTTGTCTTCGACTGACAACGACGTGAAGGTGCCGCGGCCATCGGGCACGTGGCCCACACCCATGCGCACCACGTTCTCGGTGGCCTTGCCAACCAGTTGCACTTCGCCGCCGCCATCGTTGAAGACCACGCTGCCGGAGGTGCGCACCACTTGGCAGAGGGCCCGCAGGGTGGTCGTCTTGCCGGCGCCGTTGGCACCGAGGATGGTGGTGATCTGGCCTGCTTCGATCGAAAAATCGATGCCGAACAGCACCTGGGTAGCGCCGTAGTAGGCGCTGAGCTTGTTGGCTTCGAGCAACTTAGCCATGGGTGGCCTCCGCAGCCGGTGCGCCAAGGTAGGCGGCGATCACATCCGGGTGCTGTTGGATGTGTTCGGGGGTGCCTTCGGCGATCTTCTTGCCGAAGTTCAAGGCCACGATGTGGTCGGACACGCTCATCACCAGGCTCATGTGGTGCTCGACCAGCAGCACGGTGATGCCCAGCTTGTTCTGCACGTCCAGGATCAGGCGGCCCAGTTCACCCAATTCTTCGTGGTTGAGGCCGGCGGCCGGCTCGTCGAGCAGCAGCAGCTTGGGGTCGGCGGCCAGGGCGCGGCCCATTTCAACCCGTTTTTGCGTGCCGAAGGGCAGATCGCCGGCGCGGCGGTCGGCAAAAGGTGTCAGCTCCAGGTATTCCATGATCTCGTCGGCGCGTTGGCGCAGGCGCTTTTCCTCGGCCTTCACGCTGGGCAGCCGCAGGGAACTGGCCAGAAAGCCGGCCGACGAGCGTGAATGCGCGCCTATCATGATGTTGTCGCGCACCGGCAAGGTGCCGAACATCGCCAGGTTTTGGAACGTGCGGCCCATGCCCAGCTGCGAGATCTCGTGCGTGGGCGTGTTGGTGATCGACTGCCCCTCGAAGAGAATGTCCCCCGCCTGGTAGTTGTACAGCCGGGAAAGGCAGTTGAACAAGGTGGTCTTGCCTGCGCCGTTTGGGCCGATCAGGCCGCAAACATGGCCACGGTCCACGTCGAAGCTCACGCCGTCGAGCGCCACGATGCCGCCGAAGCGCACCGTCACACCACGCACGCTGAGCAGGGGGCCTGCTGTGTCTGCCATCGTTGTCCTGTCCTGCTCCTGAGTCCTGCAAAAAGTTGCGGCAAGGCCTGCCTTGCAACGGTTCGGGTTTATAGGGGCCGCATGGCAGTGGCGGCTACGGGGGCTTGCCCTGACACGGGCGCGACAAGACGGTGCAGCCCCCGGGCAGGTAAAAGGGGCCCGGCATGTGCGAGGATGAAGATCACGATTCGTGCTGCCCCGACGGCCTGCGCCCTGCGGGCCCGGGATGCCGCACTGGCCAAGGACCTGTCCATGAGCAACATCTACGACCAGCACCTCGATCGCAATGCGGCCAACTTCGTGGCGCTGTCGCCGGTGAGCTTTGTCGAGCGCAGCGCCGAAGTGTTTAGCGATCTGCCCGCCGTGGTGCATGGCCAGCGTCGCTACACCTGGGCCCAGGTGCGCGAGCGCTCGGCCCGGCTGGCCGCCGCCCTGCGCGCCCTGGGCGTGGGGCGGGGCAGCACGGTGAGCGTGATGCTGCCCAACACGCCCGAGATGGTGGAGGCGCATTACGCCGTGCCGGCGCTCAATGCCGTGCTCAATACGCTGAACACCCGGCTCGATGCGCCATTGATCGCCTGGCAGATGCACCACTGCGAGGCCACGGTGCTCATCACCGACCGTGAATTTGCCGCCACCATGGCACCTGCGCTGAAGGCGTTGCGTGAGGAGCATGGGCGCGACATCGTGGTCATCGACGTGGACGACAGCGAGTACAGCGGCCCCGGCCAGCGCCTGGGCAGCCACGAATACGAGGCACTGCTGGACGCCCATGCCCCGTTGGCCCGCCTGGAAGGCCCCGCAGATGAATGGGACGCGATTGCGGTCAGCTACACCAGCGGCACCACGGGCGACCCCAAGGGCGTGGTCACCCACCACCGCGGTGCCTACCTCAATGCGGTGTGCAATGCGGCCACCTGGACCATGCCGCACTTTCCCAAGTACCTGTGGACGCTGCCGATGTTCCACTGCAACGGCTGGTGCTTTCCGTGGACGGTGGCCATGCTGGGCGGCACCCATGTTTGCCTGCGCCGGGTAGAGGCCGCCGCCATCCTGGAGGCGATGCGGACCGAAGGTGTGGACCATTACTGCGCCGCGCCCATCGTGCACAGCCTGATCTACAACGCGCCCGAGGACATGCGCCAGGGCATCACCCAGGCCGTGCGTGGCATGGTGGCGGGCGCCGCACCGCCGGCGGCCATGATCGAAGGCATGGCCAAGATCGGCTTCGACATCACCCATGTCTACGGCCTGACCGAGGTTTATGGCCCGGCATCGGTGGCGGTCAAGCGCGAGTCCTGGGCCAGTGAGAGCCTGTCCGAGCAGACCCGGCTGAATGGTCGGCAAGGCGTGCGCTACGCCTTGCAGGAGGGCATGCAGGTGCGCCACCCCGAGAGCCTGGCCGAGATCCCCGCAGATGGCCAGACCATGGGCGAGATCATGTTCCGCGGCAACATCGTGATGAAGGGCTATCTGAAGAACGCACGCTCTACCGCCGATGCGTTCAAGGGCGGCTGGTTCCACACCGGCGATCTCGCAGTCATGGAGCCGGACCGCTACGTCAAGATCAAGGACCGCAGCAAGGACATCATCATCTCCGGCGGCGAGAACATCAGCTCGCTCGAGGTCGAGGATGCGCTGTACCGCCACGCCGCGGTGATGGCCTGCGCGGTGGTCGCCAAGCCGCACCCGAAGTGGGGCGAGACGCCGCTGGCCTTCGTCGAGCTGATGTTCTCGCCGCCGGAGATGATGATGTCCTTGCTGCGGTCCT
>JANOAQ010000574.1:0-4628 GCA_031411195.1 Burkholderiaceae bacterium
GTAGGCCAGCGCCTGGTGCATGGCGGCCCGGCGGCCCGGGTCAGCCGCTTGATCGGGGTCGGGCACGCTGGCCGACACCGGCAGCGCGTCTTGCGGGCTGGTGCCCCAGGTGACCATGGGCGTGATCTGGCTGGCGTCCAGCGCCACCTCGGTGTCGAAGACCGCACCTTCGTCGCTGGGCAGCAGGCGCCAGGCGGCCAGGGCCCGGTCCCACAGCGCGCCGGTGGGCGCCAGCGGCCGGCCGGCCAGGTGGGCAAAGGTGGTGTCGTCAGGTGCCACCATGCCGGCGCGGGCGCCGGCTTCGATCGACATATTGCACAGGGTGAGCCGGCCTTCGATGGACAGGGCGCGCACCGCCGGGCCGGCGTACTCGATCACATGGCCCACACCGCCCGCCGCGCCAATGCGCGCGATCACCGCCAGGATCAGATCCTTGGCGAACACGCCAGCGCCCAACTGGCCAGTGACCGTGATGCGCAGGGCCTTGGGCTGGCGCTGCCACAGGCATTGTGTGGCCATCACATGGGCCACTTCAGACGAGCCGATGCCGAAGGCCAGCGCGCCCAGCGCGCCATGGGTGGCCGTGTGCGAATCACCGCACACGAGGGTGCTGCCTGGCAGGCTGAAGCCCTGCTCGGGGCCCACCACATGGGCAATGCCCTGGCGGATGTCGTCGAGGAAAAACAGGCGGATGCCGGCCCGCTGCGTGTTGCTGCGCATGCTGTCCACCAAGTGGCGGTGGCGTGGATCGGGGATGTCCTGCAGGGTTCGCCCGCTGCTGGCGTTGAAGTGATCGGGCGTGGCCAGCGCCAGATCGGGCCGGCGCACCGGCAAGCCACGCTCGCGCAGCAGTGCAAAGCCGGTGGACGAGCCGTCGTGCAGCAGGTGGCGGTCGATGTAGAGCAGGTGGTGGCCGTCACCCCGATCCACCACCACGTGGGGCCGCCAGATCTTGTAGAGCAGCGTGCGGGGCTGGCGGATGGCAGCACAGGTCACTTCGGTTCCTCGCTGGCGTCGCGGTAGGCGCTGCGGCGCCGGTCCCATTCGGCCGCACCAAAGCGGGCGAACGACTTGGCCGGCGACGACTCGACCTTGGGCTTGGGGTAGCGGCCGCTGGCCTGCACCTCGGCCAGCAACTCGTCGCAGACGGCAATGATGCCGCCCAGCAGCAGGCCGGGCAGGATGGCCACCGCATAGCCCATGGCCTCGGCGTCGGCCAGCGGCACATCGGGCGTCTTGCCGTTGCGCACCAGGTTCAACAGGCAGGGGCCGCCCACCAAACGTGGGATGGCGGCCACTTCCTCCAGGGTTTGTGCAGCTTCGACGAACACCATGTCGGCACCGGCATCCAGCGCCAGCCGCGCGCGCGCAATGGCCTCGTCCAGGCCCAGCACCGCCCGCGAGTCGGTGCGCGCGATGACCATGAAGTCTTTCGAACGGCGGGCGTCGGCCGCAGCGCGGATCTTGGCCAGGTAGTCCTCGCGCGAGGTGACTTCCTTGTTGTCGAGGTGGCCGCAGCGCTTGGGAAACACCTGGTCCTCGATGTGGATGGCGGCCACACCCACGCGCTCGAATTCGCGCACGGTGCGAAACACGTTCAACTCGTTGCCATAGCCAGTGTCGGCGTCGCTGATCAGCGGGATGGTGGTCGATTCGACGATGCGCTGGGCATTGGCCACCATCTCGCTCATCGTGATCAGCCCGTAGTCGGGGTAGCCCAGGGTCATGGCGGTGCCGGCGCCGGTCATGTAGGCGGCGGAAAAACCGGCGCGCTCGATGGCGTTGCCGGTGATGCCATCGATGGCGCCAGGCGCCACCACCATGCGGCCGCGCTGCAGCAGCGCACGAAGGGTCGAAGCTCGGGACATGGTTGCTCCTTCAGGTTGGGTACGAGGGCGCGGCGGCTTCAATCCAGCGGGTACTTCTTGACCAGTGCAGCCACCCGCGTGTCTTCATCGCGCACCAGCCGGGCAAATTCTTCGGGCGTGGTCGACATCGTCGACGAGGCCAAGTTGGCAAACAGGGTGCGGGTGGAGTCGCTCTTGACCGCCTCGCGCACGGCGGCGGCCACCGACTGCACCACCGCCGGCGGCGTGCCCAGCGGCGCAAACAGGCCGTACCAGGTCTCGCTGACCAGGTGCGGCAAGCCGGCTTCCACCGTGGTCTGCACCTCGGGCAGGGTGGGCGAACGGCTGGCACCGGTGCTCATCAGCACCTTCACCGCGCCCGATTTCACGTGCGGTGCGATGGCGGTGTAGCCCATCATGCCCACGTCGACATTGCCACCCAGCAGGTCGTTCACCAGCTGGCCGCCACCCTTGTAGTTGACGACGATCATCGAGGGGATTTCCGCCTCCAGCATCTTCAGCCGAACCCGGGCGATGTTCTCTGTGGTGCCGAAGGAGCAGGGCTTGGGCGCGGCATTGCAGTGGCGCTTGAGCTCGGCCCAGTTCTTCGCTGGCACCCCCGCATGGGCCGCGTACACGCCGGCTGTCAGGGCATAGGCCGACACTGGCAGCAGCCGGTTGGCCGGGTCGACACCCTTGTACATCGGCGTGTGGCGGATCACCAGCAGCGAAGGGATCTGCACCAGCAGCGTGTGGCCGTCGGGCGTGGCGTCCAGCACTCGGCGGGTGCCCAGCAGACCGCCGGCGCCGGGCACGTTTTCCACCAACACCGTCTGGCCCCACTGGGTCTGCAACTCCTTGGCGATCTGGCGGGCCATCGCGTCCACGCCGCCACCTGGGCTGTAGGGCACCACCAGGGTGACGGTTCGGCTGGGCTTCCAACTGGCCGGTGCGGGGACCGCGGGTGGGGCCGCCCAGGCGCCACAACACAACATCAGGGCGGCCAGCCCGGCGAGGGCACGGCGGCGGCGGGGGGCAGGGTGGGCGGGCATAGACGTCTCCAACGGGGTGCGGTTCATTTGTACGATTGTTATAGCAACCATACATTTGGAGAGCCCGTGACAACCCGCGCGTGTCGCTCCTTCCAACAACCGCCAGCAACCACACTGAGATACCGGCACGGCATAGCTGCTATCTCTGCCCATGCCTGTTGTGACCAGACTCGGGCAGCCAGAATCCGCCCCATGGCCCACATCGCCCAGACCGACCGGCCCTTGCAAGGCATCTCCTCGATGGCCACCCGCCTGGTGCTGGCTGAACTGGCCACGGCGCACCAGCAGCAGGGCGGAGCAGCAGTCGATTGGCTGTCCATTGGTGGCGTGGACGCCGCACGCCGCGTGGCGGCCGGCGAGGCCTTCGACCTGGTGGCCCTGGCCGCCGACGCCATCGACAGACTGATCGCCAGCGGCCAGGTGCTGCCCGGCAGCCGGGTCGACCTGGTGCGTTCGGGCGTGGCGGTGGCGGTGCCCGCTGGCGCGCCCCTGCCTGATCTGGCCAGCGCAGATGCCGTGCGCCGGGCCGTTCTGGCCGCGCCCACGCTGGGTTATTCCACCGGTCCCAGCGGCGTGGCACTGGCGGCACTGTTCCAGCGCTGGGGCATCACCGAGCAGATCGCGCCACGCATCCAGCAACCGCCGCCGGGCGTGCCGGTGGGGCAGTGGATCGCCGAGGGCCGCATCGCGCTGGGCTTTCAGCAGCGCAGCGAGCTGATCCACCTGGCCGGCATCCAGATTGCCGGCCCGCTGCCAGCGGCCATCCAGATCGACACCGTGTTCTCGGCCGGCATCTGCCGCACGGCGGCCCAGCCCGAGGCCGCGCGGGCACTGATCGACTTCATGGCCAGCCCCGCAGCCGCCGAGGCCAAGCGCCGCCAGGGCATGGCGCCGGCCTGAGCCGCAAAACCACCCACCAGGAGACCGCATGATCATCGACGTGCACGGCCACTACACCACCGCACCCAAGGCGCTGGAAGCGTGGCGCAACCGGCAGATTGCCGGCATCGCCGATCCGGTGCTGATGCCCAAGGCAAGCGACCTGCAGATCAGCGACGACGAACTGCGCGAAAGCATCGAGCTGAACCAGCTGGCCAAGATGCGCGAACGCGGCAGCGACTTGACCATCTTCAGCCCGCGCGCCAGCTTCATGGCCCACCACATCGGCGACTTTCAGGTCTCGTCCACCTGGGCGGCCCTCTGCAACGAGCTTTGCTACCGCGTGAGCCAGCTCTTCCCTGACCACTTCGTGCCGGCGGCCATGCTGCCGCAAAGCCCGGGCGTGGACCCGGCCACCAGCATCCCCGAGCTGGTCAAGTGCGTCGAGCAGTACGGCAACGTGGGCATCAACCTCAACCCCGATCCGTCGGGCGGGCACTGGACCAGCCCGCCGCTCACTGACCGCCATTGGTATCCGATCTACGAAAAGATGGTCGAGTACGACATCCCGGCGATGATCCACGTCTCGACCAGCTGCAACGCCTGCTTCCACACCACCGGCGCGCACTACCTGAACGCCGACACCACCGCATTCATGCAGTGCCTGGCGGGTGACCTGTTCAAAGATTTCCCGACGCTGAGGTTCCTGATCCCGCACGGCGGCGGCGCGGTGCCATATCACTGGGGGCGCTTTCGCGGTCTCGCCCAGGAACTGAAAAAGCCGCTGCTGAAGGACCATCTGCTCAACAACATCTTCTTTGACACCTGTGTCTACCATCAGCCGGGCATC
>JANOAQ010000575.1:0-1715 GCA_031411195.1 Burkholderiaceae bacterium
CCGAGGCGGATTGGGTGATCGACCTGGGCCCCGAGGGCGGCAACGCCGGGGGCCGGGTGGTCTGCGCCGGGTGGGCGATGTTGGGCATGCTGGCGAAGAAGTCGACCGCCTCGTCCACCTCCATGCGCAACACGTCGCCGATGCTCTTGCCGCGCCAGCTGACCGCCAGCGTCTCGGGGTTGAAGCGCGGGCCGTGGCACTGGTCGCAGGGCACCTTCACCTCGGGCAAGAAGCTCATCTCGATGGTGCGCAGGCCCTGGCCTTCGCAGGCCGGGCAGCGGCCATCGCCGGTATTGAAGGAAAAGCGCGCGGCGGCATAACCGCGCGCCTTGGCTTCCAGCGTCTCGGTGAAGAGCTTGCGGATGGTGTCCCAGAAGCCGATGTAGGTGGCCGGGCAGCTGCGCGGGGTCTTGCCGATGGGCGTCTGGTCGACTTCGAGCACCCGGTCGATGGGCATGAAGCCGGTGAGGCCCGTGCAGCCCACCAGCGGCGGCACGATGCCCGCCGCCAGCGCATCGCGCCCGGCCTTGCTGACCTTGGTGGCCACGATGGCATGCACATTGGCCAGCAGCACATCACGCGCCAACGTGCTCTTGCCCGAGCCCGACACGCCCGTCACCGCCACCAGGCGTTGCAGCGGCACTTCCACCGTCACATCGCGCAGGTTGTGCAGCCGTGCGCCGGTCAGCACCAGGTGGTCGACCGCGCGGTTGACCTTGCGGCGTGGTGCCAGCGGGTGCTTGAGCGGATGCGCCAGAAAGCGCCCGGTAACCGACGCCGGGTTGGCAGCCAGATCGGCCGCCGTGCCCTCGGCGATGACGGTGCCGCCGCGCTTGCCTGCGCCGGGGCCGATGTCGATGATGTGGTCGGCCCGGCGGATGGTGTCTTCGTCGTGCTCCACCACCACCAGGGTATTGCCCTGGCTCGACAGGCGGCCCAGGGCCTTGAGCAGGATGGCGTTGTCGCGCGGGTGCAAGCCGATGGTGGGTTCATCGAGCACATAGCACACGCCCTGCAGGTTGCTGCCCAACTGCGCGGCCAGCCGGATGCGCTGCGCTTCACCGCCGCTGAGCGTGGGCGCGGCGCGGTCGAGCGTGAGGTAGCCCAGGCCCACTTCTTCCAGAAATTCGAGCCGGCTGCGGATCTCGGTCACCACATCGCGGGCGATGGCGGCATCACGCCCTTCCAGTGCCAGGCCGGTGGCCCAGCGGGCGGCAGCGTCCACGGCCCATTGCGCCACCGCGGTGATGGTGTGGCCGTCGAAGCGGATGTTGCGCGAGATGGCATTGAGCCGCGTGCCCTGGCAATCAGGGCAAGGCTCGCCGCTCAAGCCTTCCACCTCGGCTTCTTCGGACGGAAAACTCTGCTCGCGGCCCTTCTGGTCGTCGTCACGCACGCTGTCGTCCAGCGTCTTGCGCTGCTCGCGCGTCAGCGTCAGGCCGGTGCCCACGCAGTGGGTGCACCAGCCATGTTTGCTGTTGTAGCTGAACATGCGCGGGTCGAGTTCGGGGTAGCTGGTGCCGCATTGCGGGCAGGCGCGCTTGGTCGAGAAGACCTTGAGCGTGCCGATGCCGGCTACCCCGAGCTGGACCCGCGCATGTTCAGCTACAACAGCAAGCATGGCTGGTGCAAGAGCTGCGTGGGCACCGGCCTGACGCTGACGCGCGAGCAGCGCAAGGCCTACGACGATTCGCAGCGCGACGACGACCAGAAGG
>JANOAQ010000576.1:0-5413 GCA_031411195.1 Burkholderiaceae bacterium
GGGCGTGCTCGGCCAGCAGACCGGGCAGATCGCAAAAGGGCACCGCCGGGGGCGGCGTGTGGGTGGCTGTGTGGGTGGCTGTGTGGGTGGCCGTGGCGGCGGCGCTGAGGGGGGAGGCAGGCGTGCTCATGCGATCAATCCGGGCGGGAGGGGTGGAAGGCGGGTGCGCGCCGCACCATAGCAGCGCCTCGCCCGGCCTCTTGTCGCCCAGGTGCTTGTCGCCCAGGTGCTTGTGACCGGGCCGCGCCGCATGCCGAATGCCCGGCACGCCGGGGCGTCGGCCCTGCAGACCGCACAGGAGACAAGACAGTGGTGCACATCCAGGACAAGGTGGTGGTGGTGACGGGTGGTGCCTCGGGCATCGGCAAGGCGCTGTGCGAAGCCTTTGCGGCGGCCGGTGCTCGCGGCGTGGTGGTGGCCGATCTGGACGGCGCCGGCGCAGCAGCCGTGGCGGCGGGCATCGGCCCGGTGGCCCTGGGCCAGTGCACCGATGTGGCCAGCGCGGCCCAGGTGCAGGCCCTGGTCGACCTGGCGACCCAGCGTTTTGGCCAGGTGGACATCTTCTGCAGCAACGCCGGCATCCTCAGCCGCACCGATGCCGATGCTCCGGTCGCCACCTGGCAGCGGCACTGGGACGTCAACGTGATGGCCCATGTGCATGCCGCCAATGCGGTGCTGCCGCAGATGCTGGCACGCGGCGAGGGCTGGCTGCTGCAGACCGTGTCGGCCGCCGGCCTGCTGAGCCAGGTGAACGCGGCGCCTTACTCCGTCACCAAACATGCGGCCCTGGGCTTTGGCGAGTGGCTGAGCATCGCCCATGGCGACGCCGGCATCCACGTCAGCTGCCTGTGCCCGCAAGGCGTGCGCACGCCGATGATGTTGTCGGCCGACAGCGACAGCGGCCGCCCCAGCTTTCTGAGTGATGGGGCGCTCAGTGCCGAGGCCGTGGCCCAGTGCGCGCTGGACGGCCTGCGCGAAGGCCGCTTCCTGATCCTGCCGCACGAAGATGTGCTGACCTTCTGGCAGCGCAAGGCGCAAGACTACGAGCGCTGGCTGCGCGGCATGCGCCGCCTGCGCGCCAAGGTGATGGGCTGAGAGCTTGCCCCCACGTCGCTTCGCGCCTGCCCCCCAAGGGGGCGCTCAGCCGCCATGGGGCGGCCCGGCGGCGGCTGAGGCCGGCGCTGAAGTCCCGCGCTGACGTCCGGCGCTGAAGTCCGGTGATCAACAACCGCTCGTTGCGGCCAGGTGCCGCAGCGCCCGGTGCGCGGCTCCGTCGGCATCGAAGGGCCGCTGGTTTCGGGCTTGCAGGTAGTGGTGGGTGAAGACCTGCAGGTAGGCCTGCAGAATGCGGGCCGCCCGGTCGTCACCGGCCAGGGCCAGGCAAAGAGCGGCCACCTCGCTGGTACAGAAATGGTCGTCGCGGTGAGAGCGGCGCAACTGGTACTGCGACAACCGATCGGGCTGCAGGCTGAGCACGCTCAGGTGGTCCAGGCCGGGGGTCTTGCGAAACATCTTGCGGGCCTCGGACCAGGTGCCGTCCAGCAGGATGAACAAGGGGCGCGGGCCAGCGGCCACGTCGCCCAAGGGCAGCTTGTCCAGCGTGTGCACCACCCGCGCTGGCGGGGCGTACTCCTGCGGAAACACGACCACCGGCTGCCACTGCGGGTCTTGCAGCAGCGCCGGCAGGCCGGGGTCGGTTTCGGTGCGCGCCCAGCCAAACGCAAAGGTGTCGGGCACCACATCGGCGACCAGCCAGCCGGTGTTGCTGGGCTTGAGCGGCTCGGTGTCGGCCATCAGCAGGCAGATGCCGGCGCGGGTGGGCACCGTCGTGCGCCAGGCGCACAGGCAATGGCTGGTGGGCAGGCGGCACGCGGGGCAGCGTGCACGCTGGCTGCCACCTCGGGCCAGAAATGGCTTGGTGCTGCGGGCCAGCCGCTGGGCGCACAGGCGGGCGACTGCGTGGCTCATGCCGCGCCCGGGCCGCACCCGCTTCGCATGGCGGCCCCGCAGGCCAGAGCGGCCCAAGTGGCCCAAGTGGCCCGCAGGGTTGCCCCGCAGGCCGCCTTCAGGCTCAAATGGACGCCAGGGCGGCGTTGAGCGTGGCGCTGGGGCGCATCACGGCACTGGTCTTGGCCGGATCGGGCAGGTAGTAGCCACCGATGTCCACCGGCTGGCCCTGCACTGCATTGAGCTCGGCCACGATCGCCTGCTCGCTGTCGGCCAGGGTCTTGGCCAGGGGGGCAAACCGCGCGGCCAGTTCGGCATCGTCGGTCTGCTCGGCCAGTGCCTGGGCCCAGTAGGTGGCCAGGTAGTACTGGCTGCCGCGGTTGTCGAGCTGGCCGGTCTTGGGGCTGGGGCCCTTGTTGTTGTCCAGCAGCTTGCCGGTGGCCAGGTCGAGGGTGCGGGCCAGCAGCTTGGCCTTGTTGTTGTTGGTCTTGATCCCCAGGTCTTCCAGGCTCACGGCCAGGGCCAGGAACTCGCCCAGGCTGTCCCAGCGCAGGTGGTTTTCTTCGACCAGCTGCTGCACATGCTTGGGCGCCGAGCCGCCGGCACCGGTTTCGTACATGCCGCCACCGGCCATCAGCGGCACGATGGACAGCATCTTGGCGCTGGTGCCCAGCTCCATGATGGGGAACAGGTCGGTCAGGTAATCACGCAGGATGTTGCCGGTGGCGCTGATGGTGTCCAGCCCGCGTGCCACGCGCTCAAGCGTGTAGCGCATGGCCCGCACCTGGCTCATGATCTGGATGTCCAGCCCGGCGGTGTTGTGCTCGTGCAGGTACATCTTGACCTTGGTGATCAGCTGCGCCTCGTGCGGGCGGTACTGGTCCAGCCAGAACACCACCGGCATGCCCGAGTTGCGGGCCCGCGTGACGGCCAGCTTCACCCAGTCGCGGATGGCGGCATCCTTGCACTGGCACATGCGCCAGATGTCGCCGGCTTCCACGTTCTCGCTCAGCAGCACCTCGCCGGTGTTGATGTCGGTGATGTTGGCCACGCCGTCTTCGGTGATCTCGAAGGTCTTGTCGTGCGAGCCGTACTCTTCGGCCTGCTGGGCCATCAGGCCCACATTGGGCACGGTGCCCATGGTCTTGGGGTCGAAGGCGCCGTGCCATTTGCAGAAGTTGATGATCTCCTGGTAGATGCGGGCAAAGGTGCTTTCGGGCATCACCGCCTTCACATCCTTCAGGCGGCCGTTGGCATCCCACATCTTGCCGCCGTTGCGGATCATGGCCGGCATGGAGGCATCGACGATGATGTCGTTGGGCGAGTGGAAGTTGGTGATGCCCTTGGCCGAGTCGACCATGGCCAGCTCGGGCCGGTGCTCGTGGCAGGCGTGCAGGTCGCGCTTGATCTCGTCCTGCTTGCTCTGCGGCAGCGTGGTGATCTTGGCGTACAGATCGGCCATGCCGTTGTTGACGTTGACACCCAGTTCCTTGAACAGGTCGCCATGCTTGGCGAAGGCATCCTTGTAGAAGATGCGCACGCAGTGGCCGAACACGATGGGGTGCGACACCTTCATCATCGTGGCCTTGACGTGCAGCGAGAACATCACACCGGTCTTGCGCGCGTCTTCGATCTCCTGCTCATAGAAGTCGCACAGCGCCTTCTTGCTCATGAACATGCTGTCGACCACCTCGCGGTCGAGCAGCGACACCTTGGTCTTGAGCACCTGGGTCTTGCCGCTCTTGGTGATGAGCTCCATGCGCACGTCGCGCGGGCGGTCCAGGGTGATCGATTTTTCACCGTGGTAAAAATCGCCGGCATGCATGTGCGACACGTGCGAGCGCGAAGCTTGGCTCCACTCGGCCATGCTGTGCGGGTTCTTGCGGGCAAACTCTTTCACCGCCTTGGGCGCGCGCCGGTCCGAGTTGCCTTCACGCAGCACCGGGTTCACGGCACTGCCGGTGCAGCGTGAATAGCGCGCCCGGATGGCCTTGTCCTCGTCGGTCTTGGGGTCCTCGGGGTAGTCGGGGATCTTGTAGCCCTTGCCTTGCAGCTCGCGGATGCACAACTGAAACTGGCCCACCGAGGCGCTGATGTTGGGCAGCTTGATGATGTTGGTCTGCGGCAGCAGGGTCAGGCGGCCCAGCTCGGCCAGGTTGTTGGGCACACGCTGTTCTTCGGACAGGTACTCCGGAAACTCGGCCAGCACCCGGGCAGCCACCGAGATGTCGCTGGTCTCGACCGCAATGCCCGCCGGCGCCGTGAAGGTGCGGATGATGGGCAAAAAGGAGTAAGTCGCCAGCAGCGGCGCTTCATCGGTGAGGGTGTAGATGATGGACGGCTGTTTGGTCGTCATGCGCGGTTCTCCGGATGATCTGTTGGATTCAGGCTACTGTACTTGGCCCGTCGCCGGGTTGGCGCGGCCGCAGTGCCCGGATCGCGCACTGTGCCACCGGATTCTGTGGTGGTGCTGACGGACCGGCACCGCCCCGTGGCGCGCTCAGGCGCCGGCCAGCAGGCGTTCGATCGTCTCCTGCACGGCCAGGGCCTCGGCAAAGCCGGGCAGGGTGTGGGCCCGGCCCTCGATCAAGGCCACCCATTGCGTGAGCTGCTCATCCTGGCCTTGGGCGCGCAGGTCAGCCGCATTGCCCAGGCCTTGCCATTCCTGGCCGTTGCGCCGCTGCGCCGCACCGAACCAGTCGCGCAGCTCAAGCTCGCCCGTGCTGCCACGCAGGCTCAGGCGGTTGAAGTCGTCCAGCGTGCCCGCCACGGCGGCTTCAACCTCGATCGGGATGCCGCCGGCCTGCAAACGGGCGCGCAGCGCGGTTTCAGCGCTTCGGCCATCGGCCGGGTAGGTCGGCTGCGACGCCAGCACCGTGGCCGGCCCCAGCACCCGCTGCAGCACGAAGATGAAGTGCGACAACACCTCGCGGCTGAAGCCGCCCTCCTCGCGTTCGGCCAGCCAGGCGCCCGCTGCCGCCTGCCAGGGGCGCGGCCAGGCGGCAAAGGCCAGTTCGACGCGGGCCGACAGCGGCTGGCCCAGCACACCCTCGGCCGGGCCGTGCACGGCGGCCTGCAGGGCCGCCAGCCCCGGCGACGAGGCCAAAGAAAAGTTCACTGCCGCGCGCTGGCCATCACGGTCGATCCGAGCAATGGTCTGGTGCGCCGCGTCGAAGTCGACCGTCAGCGGCTTTTCGCACAGCACTGCCAGGCCGGCGTCGAAGCCCCGGTTGGCCAGGGCCATGTGCGGCGCCGGCGGGGTGGCGATGTAGAGCGAGCGCAGCCCGGGCGTGGCGATCAAGGCCTCGGCGCTGGTGCTGGCCATGAGCGTCGGAAAGGTGGCCAAAGCGCGAGCCACGGCCAGCGGGTCGGCATCCCACACCTGCGTGGCGCGCAGGTGCGGATGCACCGCCAGGCGGGCCAGCATGCGCTGGCCCATCACCCCCAGGCCGATCACGCCGATGGC
>JANOAQ010000577.1:0-3160 GCA_031411195.1 Burkholderiaceae bacterium
GTCACGCGGGTGCAGGCCGATGGTGGGCTCGTCGAGCACGTAGCACACGCCCTGCAGATTGCTGCCCAGTTGCGCGGCCAGGCGGATGCGCTGGGCCTCGCCACCGCTGAGCGTGGGCGCGGCGCGGTCCAGCGTCAGGTAGCCCAGGCCCACCTCTTCCAGAAACTCCAGCCGGCTGCGGATTTCGGTCACCACATCGCGCGCAATCGCCGCGTCGCGGCCCTGCAGGTCCAGCCCGCCAGCCCACTGGCGCGCCGCGTCCACCGCCCACTGCGCCACGGCGGTGATGGTGTGGCCATCGAAGCGGATGTTGCGCGACACCGGGTTCAGCCGTGTGCCTTCGCAATCGGGGCAAGGCGCGCCGCTCAGGCCTTCCACCTCCGGCTCGTCGGACGGAAAGCTCTGCTCGCGGCCTTTCTGGTCGTCGTCGCGCACGCTGTCGTCCAGCGCCTTGCGCTGCTCGCGCGTCAACGTCAGGCCGGTGCCCACGCAGCCGCTGCACCAGCCGTGTTTGCTGTTGTAGCTGAACATGCGCGGGTCCAGCTCGGGGTAGCTGGTGCCGCATTGCGGGCAGGCGCGCTTGGTTGAAAAAACCTTGAGCGTGCCGATGCCAGCAGTGGGCTGGCCATCGGCCATCGCTTCGGCCAGGCCGTCGAGCGGTGTCAGCAGGTGCAGCACGCCCTTGCCCACGTCCAGGGCCTTGGCCAGCAGCTCACGCAACTCGGCTTCTTTCGACGGTGTGATCAGCACGTCGCCCACCGGCAGCTCCAGCGTGTGTTCCTTGAAGCGGTCCAAGCGCGGCCAGGGGTCGACCTTGATGAACTCACCGTCCACCCGCAGGTGGCTGTGGCCGCGGGCCTTGGCCCATTTGGCCAGGTCGGTGTACACGCCCTTGCGGTTGACGACCAGCGGCGCCAGCAGGCCCACGTGCTGGCCACGGTGGTCGCGCATCAATTGCGCGGCGATGCTTTCCACGCTTTGCGGGCGCACCTCGGCGCCGTCCTTCACGCAGCGCTGGGTGCCCAGCTTCACCCACAGCAGGCGCAAAAAGTGCCATACCTCGGTGGTGGTGGCCACCGTGCTCTTGCGGCCACCCCGGCTCAAGCGCTGCTCGATGGCCACGGTAGGCGGGATGCCGTAGACCGCGTCCACCTCGGGCCGGCCGGCCGGCTGCACGATGCTGCGGGCGTAGGCGTTCAGTGATTCGAGGTAACGCCGCTGCCCTTCGTTGAACAGGATGTCGAAGGCCAGCGTGCTCTTGCCCGAGCCCGACACGCCGGTGACCACGCTGAACTTGCCGCGCGGGATGTCGACGTTCAGGCTCTTGAGGTTGTGCTCACGCGCGTTGACGATGCGGATGTCATTGCCCGCTGCCGCCCTCGCCGCATCACGCCGCGCCTTGGCAATCAGCTGCAGTGGCCGGCCTTCTTCGGCCGTCAGGCTGATGCCCAGCGCACCGTCGTAGTCACGCAAGGCCTTGCCGGTGTGCGAAGTGCCATGCGCCTTCACATCTTCGGGCGTGCCGTTGCACACCAGCTCACCGCCGGCGTCACCGCCTTCAGGCCCCAGGTCGATGATCCAGTCGGCACTTCGGATCACGTCGAGGTTGTGCTCGATGACGATGAGCGAATGGCCGGCATCGAGCAGCTTGCGCAGGCTGCGCATCAGCTTGGCGATGTCGTCGAAGTGCAGGCCGGTGGTGGGCTCGTCGAAGAGAAACAGCGTGCCCCGCTTGGCGGCCGGCTGGCGCGGACCGGCCGCGGCTTCAGCCAGGAAGCCCGCCAGCTTCAGGCGTTGGGCCTCACCGCCGCTCAGCGTGGGCACGGGCTGGCCCAGGCGCACATAGTCCAGGCCCACATCGACGATGGGCTGCAGCCGCGCTGTCACGCCCGTGTCGCCGCTGAAGACGATGCAGGCTTCGGCCACGGTGAGCTCCAGCACATCGGCCACGCTGAGCTGGTAGGCGCCGCGGGTGATCTTCACTTCCAGCAACTCGGCGCGGAACCGCTTGCCGTCGCAATCGGGGCAGCGCAGGTACACGTCACTCAGGAATTGCATCTCCACATGCTCGAAGCCCGAGCCGCCGCAGGTGGGGCAGCGCCCATCCCCAGCGTTGAAGCTGAACATGCCGGCGGTGTAGTTGCGCTCCACTGCCAGCGGGGCCACGGCAAACAGCTTGCGGATCTCGTCGAAGGCACCCACGTAGCTGGCCGGGTTGCTGCGCGCCGTCTTGCCGATGGGCGATTGATCGACAAACACCGCATCGGCCAGCCAGTCGGTGCCCAGCAGCGCGTCGTGCGCGCCGGCGCCTTCGGTGGGCTTGCCGAAGTGGCGCAGCAGGGCCGGCACCAGCACGTCCTGCACCAGGGTGCTCTTGCCCGAGCCGCTGACGCCAGTGATCACCGTCAAGCGCTGCAGCGGAAAGCTGACATCGAAGTTCTTCAGGTTGTGCTCGCGCACGCCCTGCAGGATGAGCTTGGGCGTGGCCTCGTTGACGAAGCGGCGCATGCCGATGCCCACATGCTTGCGTGCGCCCAGGTAGGCGCCAGTCAGTGTGTCGGCGTTGCGCGCCGCGTCGGGCGTGCCGTCGAAGACGATTTGCCCGCCGCGCTCGCCCGGGCCGGGGCCCATGTCGATCAGGCGGTCGGCGGCCAGCATCACCGCCGGGTCGTGCTCGACCACCACCAGGGTGTTGCCGGCATCGCGCAGGCGGTGCATGGCCTCGACGATGCGGTTCATGTCGCGCGGGTGCAGGCCGATGCTGGGCTCGTCCAGCACGAACAGGGTGTTGACCAGACTGGTGCCCAACGCAGTGGTCAGGTTGATGCGTTGCACCTCGCCGCCGCTGAGGGTGCGGCTTTGCCGGTCGAGCGTGAGGTAGCCCAGGCCCACATCGCACAGGTAGCGCAGGCGTGTGCGCATCTCGTCGAGCAGCAGCTTCAGCGCTTCGTCGAGCATGGTGGACGGCAACGACAGACCATCAAAAAAGCGCCGCAGCCGGTCGATGGGCATCAGCATCAGATCGTGCAGGCTCAGGCCCGGCAGGGCTTCGAGCTGCGCGCGCGTCCAGGCCACGCCCATGGGCAGCACGCGGCGTGCGGCGGGCATGGCCGCATCGGCATCGGCCAGTGTGCCAATGCGCCATTGCAAGGCCTCGGTC
>JANOAQ010000578.1:0-4323 GCA_031411195.1 Burkholderiaceae bacterium
AAGTTCTTGCGGCCCAAGTCATGCCGGCTGATCTTCTGCTGCTCCAACTGCCGCTCGACGACGATCTGCGTGGCGATGCCGGCATGGTCGGTGCCCGGCACCCACAGCGTGTTGTCGCCGCGCATGCGGTGGTAGCGCGTCAACGAGTCCATGATGGTCTGGTTGAAGGCATGGCCCATGTGCAACGTACCCGTCACATTGGGGGGCGGCAACTGGATGCTGAACGACGACTTGGCTGGATCGAGCGTTGGCGTGTAGACACCGCTTTGCTCCCACAGCGGGGCCCAGTGGGCTTCGATGGCGGCGGGTTCGAAGGATTTGGCGAGTTCGGTCATCGGTGCGGGCAAACAGGGCCTGCCGGCGCGCCGGGTGCGCACCGTCAACAGGCTGTTTGTGGGGAGGCGCCGATTGTAGAAGCTGGGGTTCAACCCGCCGCTGCCGGTGCGGCGCACGTTGTCATCGGCAGGCGTTGGTCACCGTGTAGTCGATCACCTTCAACTGGCCGGCGATGATCTGGTCGCGGGCGGCGTCGGCCTTCTGGCGCATCGCGGGGCTGAGCAGGCGCTCGTTGTGCTGGTCGATGGCATAGCCCACGCCGCCTTCCTTCAGGCCCAGCGAGGTGATGCCCGGCTTCACGCCCCGAAAAGCCTGGCCCACGGCGAGATCGACCCGCTTGACCATGCTGGTGAGCATGCTGCCCGGGTGCAGGTGGTTCTGGTTGCTGTCCACGCCGATGGCCAGGATGCCGCTGTCCTTGGCCGCCTGCATGATGCCCAGGCCAGTCGTGCCGGCGGCGGCAAACACCACGTCCACGCCCTGGGCCACCTGGGCGCGGGTCAGTTCGGCGCCGCGTTCAGGGTCGGTCCACGCGGCGGGGGTGGTGCCCGTCATGGCCGATACCACCTGCACCTTGGGGTTGGCGTGGCGGGCGCCTTGCTCGTAGCCGCACAAAAAGCGCCGCACCAAAGGGATGTCCATTCCGCCGACAAAGCCCACCTTGCCGGTCTTGCTGGCCAGTGCCGCCAGCATGCCAACGAGGAAGCTGCCTTCGTGCTCGCGGTAGACGAAGCTCTGCACATTGGGCAGATCGACCACCGCGTCGATGATGGCAAATGGCGTCTTGGGAAACTCTTTGGCCACGGCAGTGATCGCCGCCATCTGGGGGTACCCGATGGCGACCACAGGCGCCGCACCGCGCTGGGCAAAGCGGCGCGCGGCCTGTTCACGCTGGGCCGATTGGCCCACTTCGAATTCGAGGTAGCGCCCGCCGGTCTCGCGCTTCCAGCGCTCGGCACCTTCGTAAGCCGCCTGGTTGAAAGACTTGTCAGCCTTGCCGCCCAGTTCGAAGATGATGGCCGGCTCGGCTTGTGCGCTGCCCGCGCGGCCCAAGGCCAGCACAGCCACGACGGCGGCAGTGGCAGCCCGCAACATGTCAGGGCCCAGTGGTGCCGGGCGTGACGACATCCAGGGTTTTTTCGATCACCTTGCCGGCCACCTTGACGCCCGTGCTCACCACCGCGCCGGTCACGCTGACGGCGGCCCCGGCGGCGGCACCGGCCACTGAAACCACCGCACAACCGCTGTTGGCCAGTGCAAGGGTGAGGGCTGCTGCAGCAGCCAGGCTGCGCGGTGGTTTGAGAATGGCAAGGCGAGCTGTCATGAGGCTATTGTGTGGTCGGGTACCTCAAAGGTATCGGCAAAACTGAACCACAGCGACACGTAGATCGCCGAACTGAAGGCCAGCCCCAGCGGCAAGGTGAGCACTCCCAGCACCTGCCGTGCGCCAGTAGCCATGCTCACCAGCCAGAACACCGCTGCTGCCGACGCCATCAATCCCAGCCAGGCCACAAGGTAGACCACGAAGGCACCCCGGGTGCGCCAAAGCGCCAAAGTGCTGGAGAACAGCGCCTGCACGGCGCCCTGACCACCAAAATGCACCAGGGCCGGCGCGTGCCAGAACGGCACCGAAACAAGCAGGGTCAGCCCCAGGCGGGCCAGCATGCCCTGCAACAGGCGCGGATCGGCCAGGATGGCGCTGAGCGCGGGGGACGGCTTGCCATCGGCGCCGGCCTGGGCCAGTTCTCGATGCAGGGCCTCGAACTGACCGGCATCCAGCCAATCGGCCACGCTGTTGATCAGCAAGGCACTCAGAGCGTAGATGCCAGCCAATATCCACTGCGCCTTGCGTTGGGTGGGCACGGGGTGGCGAAGCCCGTCGATCAACTGCAGCGGATGTACGCGGCCGCCACTCAGCACATGGCGGCTGGCCAGCATGAAGCCCAGGCTCAGCATGGGCACCAGGCCCATTCCAAGCACCGGGCCCAGCACGGGCACCACCGACATGATCAGCGTGACGGCCAGCAGAAAGAAGGCGGCCAGCCCGACAAATGCCATGGGCTTGCGCCACCACAGCGCCAAGCCTTTGAGCACCCATTGCCAGCCTTGGCGGGGTGCCACTGAGTTCAGTCGAAGTCCCATGCGTCCTTGGTGATCGGATGATGTTGGCGGCCGGTATCAGGCCTCGGGGTGCCAGGGCACGGCCACCCTGGCGCGCAGCACACGCTCAAAATGGCCCGGGTCCTTGGGCTGCAACAGCGCAGCGGCCCGCGGCAGGTGCCAGTCGGCCAGGCGCGACAACCAGAAGCGCAAGGCCGCAGCGCGCAGCATGGCCGGCATCAGGCGCTGCTCGGCGGCCGCAAGCGGACGCACGGTCTGGTAGGCGCCCACCAGCGCCTGGGTGCGCGCGGCGTCGAGCGAGGCGTCGTTTGCATCCAGACACCAATCGTTTAAACAAACCGCCAGGTCGTAGGCAAAGGTGTCGACGCCGGCAAAGTAGAAGTCGAAGGCGGCGGTGAGCTTTTCGTGGCCGGGCAGCCCGTCAAACAGAACGTTGTCGCAGAACAGGTCGGCATGCACCGCACCGCGCGCCAGCGAGGCGTAGGTGGGCGAGGCGGCTACCTGTTGCTGAAAGGCCAATTCGGCGTCCAGCAGAGTTTGTTGCCCCGGCGTCAGGCAAGGCCGCACGGCGGGTGCGGTTTGCTGCCACCAGGCCAGGCCGCGGAGATTGGGTTGCTGCACGGCGTAGTCGGCCACGCCCAGGTGCATGCGCGCCAGCAACTGGCCCAACTGGGCGCAGTGGTGCAAATCGGGCGCCAGCTGGTGCTGACCCGGCAGGCGGGTGACCAGTGCGGCAGGTTTGCCGGCCACGGCATGCAGGATCTGGCCGCTGGCATCCGCACGTGGTTCGGGCACCGGCAAGCCCTTGCGGGCCAGGTGCTGCATCAGGCCCAGGTAGAAGGGCAGTTGGGTGCTGGTCAGGCGCTCGAACAGGGTCAGCACCCATTCACCACGGCCGGTGGTAACGAAGTAGTTGGTGTTCTCGATGCCGGCGCCGATGCCGTGGATAGACTCCAGTTCACCCGCACCCAGGCGTGCCATCAGCGCGGCGGCGGCCTCGGTCGAGACTTCGGTGAAGACGGCCACGGCGGCCCGCTCAAAACCTGAGCACGGGCCAGACGCGCTGGCCGGCGCCGTCACGCGCCTTGGACGGATCGCTGCCAGGCGCCGGCGGGTTGATCTCGTAGCCCGGTGCGGCGCCGCCTTTGGGATCGACAACGATGCGCTGGGTCTGGCCGCGCACCCGCAGTTCGGTGATGCGCGCCTGGTCGTCTTCGGCCACGCGGCGCTGCACCATAGGCTCGCCGGGCAGGTTGCCAGCAGGCATTGGCGCACTGGCGCAGCCGCACGTCAGCAGTGAGGTGAGCGTGGCCAGACAGGTCAGGATTTGCATGAGCCTGATTCTAGGCCGGCCCCCCGCACTGGCGCCGAGGCCGAATCCGCGACCACAATCACGGCCATGAGCGAATCTACCGACGCCTTGCCCGTCCTTCTGCTGGTCGACGGCTCCAGCTACCTGTACCGGGCCTACCACGCCATGCCCGACCTGCGCGGGCCCGACGGCTTTCCCACCGGTGCCATCCATGGCCTGGTGGCGATGATGAAACGCCTGCGCGAGCAGGTCATCGGCAGCGGGCCCGGTGGCCATGCGGCCTGTGTCTTCGATGCCAGCGGGCCCACCTTTCGCGACGCGTGGTACGACCAGTACAAGGCCCAGCGCGCGCCCATGCCCGACGCGCTGCGCCAGCAGATCGAGCCGATACACGAGGTCGTGCGCCTGCTCGGCTGGCCGGTGCTGGAGGTTCCCGGCATCGAGGCCGACGATGCCATAGGCACGCTGGCGCGCATCGCCGCCGCTCTGGGCCATCAGGTCCTGATCTCCACGGGCGACAAGGACCTGGCGCAACTGGTCACACCGGAGGTGAC
>JANOAQ010000579.1:0-2666 GCA_031411195.1 Burkholderiaceae bacterium
CCTGCGGCCGACGGGTTCGAGCGGAGCCTACACCTGCGTTGGATCAACTCCGGCACAAAACCTTCGTTCATTACTTAGTCCATTCCATTCGTAATGAGAGAGAATCGCATTTAGATTGACCCACACAGTCGAAGGCATCCCTTCATGAACACCCTGCTTGCAGACCTGCCCGATGGCGCCTGTGCCACGGTGCGGGGCGTGGCTGCCAACGGCCCAGGCCTGGACGCCCAGCACCTGCGGCGCCTGGGAGAGTTGGGTTTTCTGCCGGGTGAGCCGGTGCAGGTGCTGCGCCGTGGGCCAGGTGGTCGCGAGCCGCTGGCGGTGGTGGTGGGCGACACGATGTTCGCGCTGCGCCTGCTCGAAGCGCGCTGCATCCAGGTGACGCCGCTGTGAGCGCCGTCGTGCCCGCCCCCGGTCTGTTGCACAGCATCGCACTGGTGGGCAACCCCAACTGCGGCAAGTCGGCGCTGTTCAACCTGCTCACCGGTGCGCGCCAGAAGGTGGCCAACTACGCCGGCGTCACCGTCGAGCGCAAGATCGGCCAGGCCCGCCTGCCCGACGGCCGCAGCGTGGCGGTGATCGACCTGCCCGGCACCTACAGCCTGCAGCCGGCCAGCCCCGATGAGCAGGTGACGCTGGAAGTGATCGAAGGCCGCCGTGCCGGTGAAGGCGTGCCCGATGCCCTGGTGGTGGTGGTCGATGCCACCAACCTGCGGATGAATCTGCGCTTGGTGCTGGAATGCCGCGCCTTGGGCCGGCCCATGCTGGTGGCCCTGAACATGGTGGACGTGGCCCGCCGCCGCGGCCTGGTGATCGACACCGCCCGCCTGGCCGCCGAGTTGGGTTGCCCGGTGGTCGAGACGGTGGCGGTGCGGGCGAACGGCCATGCTGCGCTGCTGGCCCAACTGGCAGCCTGGCCGCTACCGTCGGCCGCCAGCCCGGCTATCGGGCCCCCGTCTGCCGCTGCAGATGCGGCCAAGTTGCAAAACGAGGTACGGCGCCTCCTGGCCGCGGCCGTCAGCCAACCAGGCATGGCCAAGCCAAGTGCGGCGCAGCGCCTTCAACTGCGTCTGGACGCCTGGGTGCTGCACCCGGTCTGGGGGCTGGTGATCCTGGCGACGCTGCTGTTCGTGGTCTTCCAGGCCGTGTTTTCCTGGGCCAATGCGCCGATGGATGCCATCAAGGCTGGCATGGCCGCCGCTGGCGACTGGACCACGGCCCACATGGCCAGCGGCCCGCTGCGCAGCCTGCTGGTCGATGGCGTCATCGCCGGCGCCGGCAGCGTGCTGGTCTTCCTGCCGCAGATCCTGATCCTGTTTTTCTTCATCCTGGTGCTCGAAGACTCGGGCTACCTGCCGCGCGCGGCCTTCCTGCTGGACAAGGCGATGGGCAAGGCGGGCTTGTCGGGCCGGGCCTTCATCCCGCTGCTGTCCAGCTTCGCCTGCGCCGTGCCGGGGGTGATGGCCACGCGCACCATCGCGCACTGGCGCGACCGCATCACCACCATCATGATCGCGCCGCTGATGACCTGTTCGGCCCGGCTGCCGGTGTACGCGCTGCTGATCGGCGCCTTCATTCCCGACCGCGCAGTGGGGCCCTTCAACCTGCGCGGGCTGGTCCTGTTTGCGTTGTACGTGGCGGGCGTGGCCTCGGCCATGGGCGTGGCGTGGCTCTTCAAGCGGCTGTGGCACAAGACGGGCTACCAGCCGCTGATGCTGGAGCTGCCGCCCTACCGCTGGCCGGCGCCCCGCACCCTGGCACTGGGCTTGTGGGAGCGTGCCCGCACCTTCATGCGTCGGGTGGGCACCATCATCTTCGCGCTGATGGTGGTGCTGTGGTTCTTGTCCAGCTACCCGGCGCCGCCGGCCGGTGCCAGCGGCCCGGCCATCCAATACAGCCTGGCGGGGCAACTGGGCCAGGCCCTGCAGCACGTGTTTGCGCCCATCGGCTTCAACTGGCAGATCTCGATCGCCCTGGTGCCCGGCCTGGCGGCGCGTGAAGTGGCGGTGGGTGCGCTGGGCACGGTGTACGCGCTGTCGGCCGCCGGTGATGCGGTGGCCGAGCAACTGGGCCCCGTCATCGCCCAGGGCTGGAGCCTGGCCACGGCCTTGTCGCTGCTGGCCTGGTATGTGTTTGCACCGCAATGCATTTCCACCCTGGCCGCCGTCAAGCGCGAAACCAACAGCTGGCGCTACCCCCTGGCCATGGCGGCCTACCAGTTCGCGCTGGCCTACGCGGCCGCTTTTATCACCTACCGCAGCGCCCTGGCCCTGGGGGCATGAGGCTGCATTGCCCCTTCCATGCAAACCCTGATCACCGCGCTCATCGTGCTGGCCAGCGCCGCGTATGCGCTCTGGTCGCTGATGCCCTCGGCCTGGCGCCGCGCCCTGGCGCAGCGCCTGGGCCGCACGCCCACCCCAGCGTCGGGCTGTGGAGGGTGCGGTGGCTGCGGCGGCACCGTCGTGCCGGCAGTTGGGCAGCCCGTCGTCAAAACCATCACCGTGCACCGGCGCGGCCAGCCGCCGCGCTGATGCAGCTCAGCCGGTCTGTGCCAGCAGATGGCGCAGCTTGACAAAGGCCAGGCCCGCCATCACCGCATCGTTGACGGCATCATGGGCATGGCGCTGCGGCAGTGCCAGCGCCTGCATCAGGCTGGCAAATCGCAG
>JANOAQ010000580.1:0-9900 GCA_031411195.1 Burkholderiaceae bacterium
GTCCATCTCGGCGCGGGTGGTGGGCAAAAAGGGCGCGGTGCCAAAGCGCCTGGCCCAATACGGGCGGTAACTGGTCAGCGGCTTGGCAGCGAAGGCTGCGGTGGGGAGGCGGGCAGACACGGAATGTGATGAAGCGGCGGAAGCGCGATTGTCCGCTGCCGCTGAATGTCCCCAAAAAACCGGGCGAACAAACTGCGAAACTCGTGCGATGCGCCTGCCCAACCTGCTTGCCACCCGGCTTGGCCGCCTGACGGCCTTCTTCTTCCTCTACGTGACCGAGGGCATCCCGCTGGGCTTTGCCGCCACGGCGGTGGCCACCCAGTTGCGCCGCCAAGACGTGGGGCCGGCAGAGATCGGCGCCTTTGTCGGCAGCTTCTACCTGCCCTGGGCCTTCAAATGGGCCTTCGGCCCTTTCATCGACGTGTTCACTTCCGAGCGCCTGGGCCGCCGGCGTGGCTGGATCCTGGGCACGCAGATCATGCTCATCGTCACCTTGCTGGCCTGCACCAGCCTGAACCTGCCGGCGCAGCTGGGCGTGCTGACCGGCGTGCTGCTGATCCACAACAGCTTTGGGGCCATGCAAGACGTGGCCATCGACGCCTTGGCCGTCAACACCCTGCGCGCAGACGAACGTGGCCTGGCCAATGGCGTGATGTTTGCCGGCGCGGCCATCGGCACAGCGGTGGGTGGCAGTGGCGTGCTGTTCTTGATGCCGTTGATCGGCTTGTCGGGCGGCTTTGTCTTCGTGGCGGCTTGCATCGCGCTGGTCACCATCTTCATCGTGCTGCCGCTGAAAGAGGCGCCCACGCCCGTAGCCGAGCAGCGTGCCGCCGGCCTGGTATCGGCCGTGCGCGAGATGAAGCATTTTTCGGTGGAAGCGTTTCGCAGTTTCTTGGGCACACGCGGAGCCTATGCCGGCTTGTTTTTTGCGCTGCTGCCGGCCGGGGCGATGAGCCTGGGCCTGGCGCTGCAGTCGAACCTGGCCGTCGAAGTAGGCATGGACGACGACAGCGTGGCTTGGCTGGCCCTGTGGACCAATGTGATCAGCGCCGCGGCGATGGTGATTGGCGGCCTGCTGTCGGACCGCTGGGGGCGGCGCAAGACGCTCTTCGTCTACCTGGCGCTGATGAGCCTGCCGGTGCTCTACATGATGGGGGTGCTGACCGAGCACCAATGGATCATGCCCACCAGCAGCAAGGATGCCGTCAAGCGGGTGGCTGCGCCTGCGCTGGTGACGGCCATCTGGGTAGCCACCCTCACCTACGCGGTGGCCCAGGGCCTGATGTACGGCACGCGGTCGGCCATCTTCATGGACGTGACCAATCCCAAGGTGGCAGCCACGCAGTTCACTGCCTACATGGCGATGATGAATCTGGCCATTTCGTACTCAGCCACCTGGCAAGGCATCGCGGCCGAGGCTCTGGGTTACCCCAAGACTCTGCTGATCGACGCCATTTTCGGTCTGGCGTGCTTGGCGGTGCTGCCCTTCATCAAGCCCAGTGCCACTCCCCAGGGCGACGGCGGCGGCGCCCGCCGCGCGCGGCAGTTGGCGGCGGTGCTGGCGGTGGGCTGCCTGGTGTGGCTGCCCTACAAGGCGGGCGTGTTCAACGCCGGCGCGGCCGCGCCCATCTACGAGACCTTGTTCACCCTGATCTTTGTGGCTTCAGCCGTCTTTCTGGCCGCGGGCTCGGCCGTGCTGGGCCATACCGCCCAAGGCCTGGGCCGAGCCGGCCTGGTGATGGCTCCGCTGCTGATGGCCATGTACCTGCGCAAGTGGTGGCCCGATGTGACAGCCGTCTACTACCTGGTGCCGGCCATGGGCGCAGCAGTGCTGCTCGCCCAGGCGCGGCTGGGTTGGCAGGTGTTGAAGGTGGCGCCCGAGCCGGCTTGAGTGTTCGCCAGCGCACCGACGGGCTGAGCCGTTGGTGGTGTGCTCGACCATGACCTTGCAGTCAGGCATCGGAGCAGCCATGATCAAAAACGCGCGCATCACCGGGTTAGTGCAATACCGCGAAGGCGACGGCCCCAGCATCACGATCCGGCCCGGGCCCTGCCAGGTGGACGAGACGGCGCAGGACGCCACCGTCAGCTGGATCGACGGCGATACGCGTGGCGCAGCCGCCATGCCCTTGTCCGACTACCGACGTTACGTAGCCTCCAAGGCCATCCAGATCGATGGCTGAGCTGGCTCGCCCACTGGTCAGGCGGGTTCTGCTGTGGGGCGCTGTGGCCATCGGCTTGGCGGTGCTTGCCAGAACCGGCTGGCGTCTGCATGAATCAATCGAACTGGCGCGGCTGAGCCAGCCATTGCAGCGCCCGCTGGCACAGGCAGCCCTGCGGCTGCTGATCGTGGGCGACAGCACGGCCGTTGGCACGGGTGCCACGGCACCCCAGGCCAGCGTGGCCGGCCTGCTGGCGGATCAATTTCCGCGCTTGCAGATTGTCAACCGGGCGCACGATGGTGCGCGGTTCGCCGACGTGATGGCACAGCTCGAAGGCGACGAACCGTTCGACATGGTGCTGGTGATGGCCGGCGGCAACGATGTGGTCCGGATGACCCGACTGAAATCCTTGCAGCGCGACATCGACCGTGTGCTGCACCGGGGTCTTCAGCGGGCGGATTGGGTGGTACTGATGCCGGCCGGCAATGTCGGCAATGCACCGTTCTTTTTTGCGCCTGCGTCGTGGCTGATGACCTGGCGATCGCGCCAACTGCAGGCCCTGGCCGGCAAATCGGCCGCACGCCAGGGCGCCGTGCTCGTGAACCTTTTTCGAGAGTCAGCCGACGACCCGTTCGTGCAGCGCCCGGCGCTCAACGCCGCCGACGGACTGCATCCCGGCGACGCGGGCTACCGGGTCTGGTTCAGTGAACTGATGACGCAGGCGGCGCTGCCGCAACGGCTTGGCGCCGCCGGCACCGGTCAGATCGGATCCCAGGTGAACACGTCGCCCGAGCGGTCCAGGCTGTAGAAGCCCGATTTGAGCGCCGGCATGGCGTGGCTGGCCACCGTTTCAGGCGTCCAGCCTTCGCTGCGGTGCACGCTGCGCTCGGGGCGCGGCTGGCTCATCAGGAAGATCTCGTTGTTGCGCACGGCAAAGATCTGGCCGCTCACCTCTTTGGCGGCGTCGCTGGCCAGGTAGACGGCGATCGGCGCGATCTTGGCCGGCGTCATCTGCTGGATCTTGGCCACCCGGGCCTGCTGCTCGGGCGTGTCGGTGGGGATGCTGCCGATCATGCGGCTCCAGGCGAAAGGCGCGATGCAATTGCTGCGCACATTGAACTTCTGCATGTCCAGGGCAATGCTCTTGCTCAGCGCCGCGATGCCCAACTTGGCCGCCGCGTAGTTGGCCTGGCCGAAGTTGCCGATCAGGCCCGAGGTGCTGGTCATGTGCACATAGGCGCCACTGCCCTGCTCCTTGAAGTGGTTGGCCGCCGCACGGCTGACGTAGAAAGCGCCGTACAGGTGCACCTTGATCACCGCGTCCCACTCGTCCAGGCTCATCTTGTGGAAGAAGCGGTCGCGCAGGATGCCGGCGTTGTTGATCACCACATCGACCCGGCCGTACACGTCGAGCGCGTTCTGCACGATGCGCCCGGCGCTGGCCGATTCGCTCACGCTGTCGGTGTTGGCCGTGGCCTGGCCGCCGGCGGCAACGATCTCGGCCACCACGCGCTGGGCCGGGCCGGTGTCGCCACCCTCGCCCGACACCGATGCGCCGATGTCGTTGACCACCACCTTGGCGCCTTGCGCCGCCGATTGCAGGGCGATGTCGCGGCCGATGCCACCACCGGCGCCGGTGACGATGACGACCTTGCCGTCCAGCATGTTTCCTTGGCTCATGGGGTTCTCGTTTCTTTGGGATTGATCACGGTTGTGTTCGAGGGGCGTCAGTGCCCGCCGCCTTCCATGGCGCGGGCGATCAGCTCCTTCATCACCTCGTTGCTGCCGCCGTAGATGCGGCCCACGCGGGTGTCGGCGTACAGGCGGGCGATGGGGTACTCCATCATGTAGCCGTAGCCGCCGTGCAGTTGCACGCACTCGTCCACCACCTGGCAGACCGAATCGCTGACCCAGCACTTGGCCATGGCCGAGGTGGGGCTGTCCAGGGTGCCCGCCAATGAGCGGTTGATCAGGTCGTTGACAAAGCTTTCGGCGATGCTGGCCTTCATCTGGCATTCGGCCAGCTTGAAGCGGGTGTTCTGCATGCTCATCAAGGTCTGGCCGAAGATGCTGCGCTGCTTGACGTACTCGACCGTCTCGGCGATGGCGCGCTGCATGGTGGCCACGCCACCGGCTGCGATGATCAGGCGCTCGCGCGGCAGCTCTTGCATCAGTTGCACAAAGCCCCGGCCCTCCTGCGTGCCCAGCAACTGGCTTTGCGGCACACGCATGTCCTCGAAAAACAGCTCGGCCGTGTCCACCGTGTGCTGGCCCACCTTGTCCAGCAGCTTGCCGCGCCGAAAGCCCGGTGTGCTGGCCTCCACCAGCACCAGGCTCACGCCCTTGCCGCCTTTTTCTTCACCGGTGCGGCACACCAGCACCACCAGGTCGGCGTGGTAGCCGTTGGTGATGAAGATCTTGCTGCCGTTGATGACGTAGTCGTCGCCGTCCTTGGTGGCCCGGGTGCGGATGGCCTGCAGGTCGGTGCCGGCGCCGGGTTCGGTCATGGCAATGGCGGCCACCGTCTCGCCGGTGGCCATCCTGGGCAGGTATTTCTGCTTCTGCAACTCAGAGCCATAGCGCAGCAGGTACTGGGCCACGATGCCCGAGTGCACGCTGTTGCTGAAGCCGCCGGCCATCAACCGGGCCCAGGTCTGCAGGATGACCATGTCGTGGCGAAAGTCGCCACCGCCGCCGCCATATTCTTCAGGGATGCTGGCGCACAGCAGGCCGGCGGCACCGGCCTTGTTCCACAGGCCGCGGTCACCATGCTTCTGCTGGCGCCAGCGTTCGTCATGGGGCAGCATTTCCTTCTCGGCAAAACGGGCGGCGGTGTCGGCCAGCATCTCGAGGTCGGGCGTCATCCAGCTGGGTTGGGGTTGGGCAATCATCGGTGTCTCGCAGGTCATGGATCAGGTCAGGGCCACCACCGCGTCGCCGGTCAACTTGAGCTGGCCGTGCTGGTTGGTGGTTTGCAGGGTGAGGCGGGCGCGGCGCTCGGTCTGCTGACCCACACGCGCCTCGAACACCTCGGTGACGGTGCCGGTGCAGGTGATGGCCTCGCCCACCTGGGTGATGGCCACGAAGCGCACGCCGTATTCACGCAACTGCTGCTGTGGCACCCAATTGGTGAGCAGGCGGCCCAGGTAGCCCATGCTGAGCATGCCGTGGGCAAACACGTCGGGCGAGCCGCCGGCCTTGGCGTAATCACTGTCCACGTGCATGGGGTTGTGGTCGCCCGAGGCGCCGCAATACAAGGCCAGCGTGAGGCGGCTGACGGGCGGGGTGGTGAAGGCGGGCAGCGCGTCACCGGCTTTGAGCTGGGCTGTATCAACCATGACGTACCACCGTGATTCCGTGAAGATCGGCGACGTGGGCGCCATGCTGGTTGGTGACGCGGGTTTCACGCACCACGAATTCGAGCAGGCCGCCCTTCTTGGCGTAGATGTCGGCAATGCGCTGCTCGAAGGTCAGCGTGTCGCCGGCAAACACCATGGCGTGGTAGTTGAAGCGCTGCTCGCCGTGCAGCACCTTGGGTACCGGTAGGTCGAGCAGATCACGCAGCGCACCGGGGTTGGGGCTTTCCATCTCCAGGCAGAACAAGAAGGTGGGCGGCACCGGCAAGGCCGGGTAGCCGGCGGCTTGGGCGGCGGCTTCGTCGGTGTAGACCGGGTCGGTCTGGCCGATGGCCTTGGCGAAGAACTTCAAACGGCCTTTCTCCACATCCACGCTGTAGGGCGGGAAGCGGTGGCCGATGTGCTGGGTGTCCAAGGGCATCTCAGTACCGCCCGGCCGTTTTGAAGGTACTGACAGCCCCCTCGGGGGGCAGCGAACAACGTGAGCGTGGGGGGTTCATGTCATGCATCCATGCGTTGGTAGAGCGTGACGACGCAAGCGCCGCCCAGCCCCAAGTTGTGTTGAAGTGCCAGCCGTGCGCCGTCCACCTGGCGTTGGTCGGCCTGGCCGCGCAGTTGCCAGGTGAGTTCGGCGCACTGCGCCAGGCCGGTGGCGCCGAGCGGGTGGCCCTTGCTGAGCAGCCCGCCCGACGGGTTGGTGACCACCCGTCCGCCATAGGTATTGTCGCCATCGAGGATGAACTTCTCGGCCGTGCCCGGCGGCGTGAGGCCCAGCGATTCGTAGGTGATCAGCTCATTGGCGGTGAAGCAATCGTGCAGTTCGACCACGTCCACATCTTCGGGGCCGATACCGGCGGCGGCATACACCTGGTTGGCCGCGGCAATGGCCATGTCGGCGCCCACCAGCTTGCGCGCGTCATGGCTGCCGAAGGTGCTGGGCGCATCGGTGGTCATGGCCTGGGCGGCGATGCGCACGCGCATGTCCAGCCCGTGCTGGCGGGCGAAGGCCTCGCTGCAGACGATGGCCGCCGCCGCGCCGCAGGTGGGTGGGCAGCATTGCAGGCGGGTGAGCGGGTCGAACACGCTGGGCGAGGCCATCACTTCATCCAGCGTGACGGGTTGCCTGAACACCGCCAGCGGGTTGCGCGCCGCGTGCTGGCGGGCCTTGACCGAGATGCGGGCAAAGGTGCTGGGCGCGATGCCGTACTGCTTGATGTAATCACGCGCGGCGCCGCCAAAGAACTGCGCCGCCCGGGGTGCCGTGGGCTCCCACCCTTGTTCTTCGCTCAGGGTGTCGATGAACCGGCCCAGGGGCGAGGGCCGGTCGGTGTAGGTGCCCTTCAAGGCGCCGGGCACCATCTGCTCGAAGCCCAAGGCCAGCACACAATCGGCCGCGCCTGAGGCCACCGCCTGGCGCGCGAGGAACAGCGCCGTGCTGCCGGTGGCGCAGTTGTTGTTGACATTGATCACCGGGATGCCGGTCAGGCCCACGCCGTACAACGCCGCCTGTCCGGCCGTGCTGTCGCCAAACACATAGCCCACGTAGGCTTGCTGTACCAGGCTGTAGTCGATGCCGGCGTCGTCGAGCGCCTTTTGCGTGGCCTGGGCGCCCATCACGTTGTAGGCCTCGCTGGCCCCGGGCTTGGTGAACGGGATCATGCCCACGCCCACCACGTGTACGGCTTGTGCCATGTGTGTCTCCTTGATGGGCGTCGATCGTGCGAAACCCGCCGAACGTGGCGGTGCCGCACGAGCGCAGCCATGGCTTGCATGCTCACGCGCATTGGCCAGAACGTCAGGCGCCTGTGCGACAAAGTCGGCACTTCAGGGTTTGCCCGTAGCGCGTTGCGCCGGTCAAGCCGGCGACACCGGCCACCCAGGGCGGCGCCTAAAGTGGATTGGCTTCTACCACTGCAAAGATCCCGATGCGCCACCAGACTGCCACCCTTCAACCGTGGCTGCAACGATGAGCGGCGGCAACCCCCGCCAGGTGGTGCTGATCACCGGCGCAGCCGGCGGCATCGGCCGTGCAGCGGTGCTGGCCTTTGCCCGGTCGGGCGCGCACGTGGTAGCGGTTGACCTGGACGAGGCGGGCGCGCAGCGGGCTGCCGAGTCGGCCCGCGCGACAGGCGCCGAGGCCCTGGCCCTGCAGGCCGACGTGGCCAGCAGCGCCAGCGTGCAAGCGATGGTGGCCGGCGCCGTGGCCCGCTTCGGCCGGCTGGACGCGGCCTTCAACAATGCGGGTGTCGAACTGGAAGGCGTGCCCACGCACGAGGCCGATGAGGACCTGTTCGACCGAACCATCGCCATCAACTTGAAGGGCGTGTTCCTCTGCATGAAGTACCAGCTGCGGCAAATGCTGGCCCAGGGCGGCGGCGGTGTGATCGTCAACACCGCGTCGGTGGCCGGCTTGGTGGGCGCGGCCACGATGCCGGCGTATGCGGCCAGCAAGCATGGCGTGGTGGGGCTGACCAAGAGCGCCGCACTCGAATACGCCAAGAGGGGCATCCGCGTGAATGCGGTGTGTCCGGGCGTGATCCGCACCGCCATGACCGAGCGCGCCGTGGCCCAGCGGCCCGAGCGCGAGGCCTTCATCAACAACCTGCACCCCATGGGCCGCATCGGTGAGCCTGAAGAAATTGCCGCCACGGCGCTTTGGCTGTGTTCACCGGCCGCCAGCTTCATTACCGGCCAGGCGCTGGCGGTGGACGGCGGCATGCTGGCGCGCTGAGCGCGCACGCACCCCGCCCGTGCCCTGAGATGTCCACCCCCACGTCGCTTCGCTCCTGCCCTCCGAGGGGGCGCTCAGCCGCCTTGGGGCGGCCCGGCGCCGGCTGAGCCCTGGCCTCAGGCGGCGTCCATGATCAGCTGGGTCTGCGTGACCACGGCACACAGCTTGCCGTCGGCGTTGCGGATGGTGGTTTGCCACACCTGAGTGGTGCGGCCCCGGTGCAGGGCCACGCATTGCGCCGACACGGTGCTGCCCACCTTGGCCCCGGCGATGAACTTGGTGCTCGAATCGGTGGTGGTGGTGCGCTTGCCCGTGCCCATGGTGATGACCGTGCCCACAGCGCCCAGCGTGTCGGCAAAGGCCATGTAAGCGCCGCCGTGCAGGATGCCGCCGCCGGTGCACAGATCGGGCCGCACGGGCATGTCGGCCTCCACCAGGTCGGGTGACAGGCTGGTCAGGCGCACGCCCATCAGGCCCGGAAACATCGGCGCCAACATCGCTTGCACGGCATTCAGATCAAGCATGGGGTTCTCTCATCGGTCGAAGTTGAACAGGCCACCACCTTAAGCGATGACGCGAATTGCGGCTACCCGGTTTGCACCGGCGCCGGCCTGGGCAGACAGGCCATTGAAAGACCCGCCTGCTAGGCTCGGAGCCCCTCTCTAGAAAAACCAATGGAAGCTTTTCTCGTCTCCACCGGCATCGTTGCTTTGGGTGAAATGGGTGACAAGACCCAGTTGCTGGCACTTCTGCTGGCCGCGCGTTTTCGCAAACCCGTGCCCATCGTGCTGGGCATCCTGGTGGCCACGCTGGCCAACCACGCGATCGCCGGCTGGCTGGGTGGCTGGATCGCCGGCCTGATGGGCCCGCAACTGCTGCGCTGGGTCATTGGCGGCTCGTTCCTGGCCATGGCCGTGTGGATGATGATCCCCGACAAGCTGGACGACGAGGTGCAAGGCGGCGGCCAGCGGTTTGGGGTGTTCGGCACCACGGTGGTGGCGTTCTTTCTGGCCGAGATGGGGGACAAGACGCAGATCGCCACCGTGGCCCTGGCCGCGCGCTACCCCGACCTGCTGGCCGTGGTGGCCGGCACCACGCTGGGCATGATGATTGCCAACGTGCCTGCGGTGCTGCTGGGCGACCAGATTGCCAAGCGCCTGTCGATGACCGTGGTGCACGGCGTGGCCGCGGCCATCTTTGCGGTGCTGGGCGTATTGACGCTGCTGAACGTCGGCCAGTTGCTCTGAGCCGATTCTCTGGATTGAATCGCTCAGGGCCGCACGCCAGGGGTCTCCATCGGCAGGCCTGCAGCGCGCACCGACAGCCAGGATTCAAGCGCCAGCCATTCGGGTGCGTCGGGCGCCCAAGGCTCGGCGCGCACGCCCACCACGCAGCCGCGCAAGCGGCGCTGCAGGCTGCCCAGGGCCTGCCACTCCAGCCGGTAGATAGGGTAGCCGGTGGGATGGGCCTGCGGAATCACCGCGCCGCCCAGGCGCAGGCCCGCACGCTGGTCGTGGCATTGCTGGCAACTGAGGTTGAGCTGGCCCAGGCGCTGCTGCCACAAGGCCTGGCCCTGCTGGCGCACGGCGTCCAGCCGTGCATCGGCCGGTGGCGCCATGGGCAGGCTGGCCGATTGCCGGCCCAGCCAGGC
>JANOAQ010000581.1:0-5095 GCA_031411195.1 Burkholderiaceae bacterium
GCGTACTCATCGGTGTGTTCCAGGGCAAACAGCGCAGCCTCGCAATTGAGCACGCTGATGTTGAAGGGCGGCCGCAGCTTGTCGACCTCGGCGATCACCGACCGCCGGCCCATCAGGTAGCCGATGCGCACGCCGGCCAGGCCAAACTTGCTCATGGTGCGCATCAGCAGCACATGCTCATGGCGCTGCAGCCGTGCCAGCGAGTCTTTGCTGGCAAATGGTTGATAGGCCTCGTCCATGACCACCAGACCGGGTGCGGCTTCGATGATGGCGTCGATGGTGGCGTCGTCCCACAAGGTGGCCGTCGGGTTGTTCGGGTAGGCCAGCCAGATCAGCGCCGGCTGGTGCGCGCGCACTGCCGCCAACATGGCATCACGGTCCAGCTGGAAGTCGGCCGTGGTCGGCACGCCGACGAACTTCAGGCCCTGCAGCTTGGCGCTCATCTCGTACATCACAAAGCCCGGCAGCGGTGCCATCACCACATTGCCTGGCACATCGGCGGCCAGGGTCAGCAGGCTGATCAACTCGTCAGACCCATTGCCCAGCATGATGTCGCAGCCTTCGGGCATCTGCGCGTGTCGGGCCAGTTCGGCGCGCAGCAGGTCGCCCCGTTCAGCCGGGTAGCGGTTCAGCGCCACCTCGGCCAGGCGTACACCCAGTTGCTGGCGCAAGGGCGCTGGCAACTGGTAGGGGTTCTCCATCGTGTCGACCTTGACCATGCCGGTGCTGGGCTGCACGGCGTAGCCGTGCATGCCCTGCACATCGGCGCGGAGGTGGCGAGTCATGCGGTCAGCGAGCGTGGTCATGGTCAGGTGGGTCCGGGCTGGTACGGGCAACGACAGGGGAAATTCGCCTTCAGCGTTTGAGGCGCATCTGTGCGGCCATGGCATGGCCTTGCAGGCCTTCGGCGTAGGCCAGTTCGGCGGCGATGGGGCCCATCGCTTGGGCGCCGGCTTCGCTCACCTCGATCAGGCTGCTGCGCTTCTGAAAGTCGTAGACACCCAGCGGCGACGAAAAGCGCGCGGTGCCCGAAGTCGGCAGCACATGGTTGGGGCCGGCGCAGTAGTCGCCCAGGCTTTCGCTGGTGAAGGCACCGAGAAAGATGGCCCCGGCGTGGCGCAGCAGCGGCTCCCACCGGTGCGGGTCGGCACTGCTCACTTCCAAATGCTCGGGCGCGATGCGGTTGCTGATGGCGCAGGCTTCTTCCATGCTGGCCGTCAGGATCAGCGCGCCACGCCCCTCCAGGCTGGCGCGGATCACGTCGCGGCGCGGCATGCCGGGCAGCAGGCGGTCGATCTCGGACTGCACAGCGGCGATGTAGCCGGCATCGGGGCACAGCAGGATGGATTGCGCCAGCTCGTCGTGCTCGGCTTGGCTGAACAGGTCCATGGCCACCCAGTCGGGCGGGGTGCTGCCATCGGCCAGCACCAGGATCTCGCTGGGGCCGGCGATCATGTCGATGCCCACCTGGCCGAACACCCGCTTCTTGGCGCTGGCCACGTAGGCGTTGCCCGGGCCGGTGATCTTGTCGACCTTGGGCACGGTGGCCGTGCCGTAGGCCAAGGCGCCGATGGCCTGGGCGCCGCCGATGGTGAAGGCGCGGGTGACCCCCGCCACGTAGGCGGCGGCCAGCACCATGGCGTTCTTCTCGCCCTTGGGGGTGGGCACGACCATGATGATCTCGCCCACGCCGGCCACGTGGGCCGGTATGGCGTTCATCAGCACCGACGAGGGGTAGGTGGCCTTGCCGCCGGGCACATAGATGCCTACGCGGTCCAATGGCGTCACCTTCTGGCCCAGCAGGGTGCCGTCGTCATCACGGTACTGCCAGCTGAGGCCGCAGGCCTGCAGTTGGCGCTGGTGGTAGCTGCGCACCCGGGCAGCGGCCAGTTCAAGCGCGTTGCGTTGAGCCGGGGTGATGGCCTCGAAAGCCGTCTTCAGTTCATCCCGGCTCAACTCCAGCGCGGCCACGCTGGTGGCGGTCAGGCCGTCGAAGCGCGCGGTGTAGTCCAGCACCGCCGCGTCGCCACGCAGTTTCACATCAGCCAGGATCTCAGCCACGCGCTGCTCGATGGCGTCGTCGGTCTCGGCCGACCAATGCAGCACCTGCTGGAACTGTGCCTCGAAATCGGCGGCGGCGGTGCGCAGGTGGCGGATGTTGACGGCAGACATGGCAGGGCAGTTGCAGTAAAAGGGTCAGCCCGCCGCGCGGGCAAAAGCGTCGATCAGCTGGCGCATGGGCTCACGCTTGAGCTTGAGTGCGGCCTGGTTCACCACCAGGCGTGCACTGATGTCCAGGATGCGCTCCACCTCGACCAGATGGTTGGCCTTGAGCGTGCTGCCAGTGGACACCAGATCGACGATGGCATCGGCCAGCCCGGTGAGCGGCGCCAACTCCATCGAGCCATACAGCTTGATCAGGTCGACGTGCACCCCCTTGTCGGCAAAGTGCTGGCGCGCGATCTGGGTGTACTTGCTGGCCACCCGGATGCGCGAGCCCTGCTTGACCGCCGCGGCGTAGTCGAAATCAGCACGGGTGGCCACACTGATGCGGCAGCGAGAGATCTTCAGGTCCACGGGCACGTACAGGCCGCAACTGGCCAGATCGTCGGCATGCTCGAGCAAGGTGTCCAGGCCGACCACGCCCAGATCGGCGCCACCTTGCTCCACATAGGTGGGCACATCGCTGGGGCGCACCAGTACCACCCGAACCCCGGGGTTGGAGGTGCCCAGAATCAGTTTGCGGCTTTTTTCAGGGTCTTCGCTCACCTCGATGCCGGCAGCGGTCAGCAAGGGCAGGCAGTCGTCGAAGATGCGGCCCTTGCTCAGGGCCAGGGTGATCATGGGCGCGGTAGGTTCGGCCATCACTTCAGTCTTTCGATGTCGGCACCGATGGCGCGCAACTTGGCTTCCATGCGGTCGTAGCCACGGTCCAGGTGGTAGATGCGGTCGACCTGGGTTTCACCCTGGGCCACCAGGCCGGCGATCACCAGGCTGGCCGACGCACGCAAGTCGGTGGCCATCACCGTGGCGCCCTGCAGCAGCGGCACGCCGGTGACCACTGCGGTGTGGCCGTCCACCTCGATGTGGGCGCCCAGGCGCACCAACTCGTTCACGTGCATGAAGCGGTTCTCGAAGATGGTCTCGCTGATGCGTGCGGTGCCCTGGGCGATGCAGTTGATGGCCATGAACTGCGCCTGCATGTCGGTCGGAAAGGCCGGGTATTCGCTGGTGCGAAAACCCACGGCGCGTGGCCTGCCATCCGAGCGCACCCGAATCCAGGTTTCACCATCGATCACGCCTTCGGTGATGTTGGCGCCCGTTTCACGCAGCTTGTCGATGACCGCATCCAGGTGGTGGGCATTGGCACCCTGCAAGGTGACGTCACCGCCGGTGGCCGCCACCGCACACAGGAAGGTGCCGGCCTCGATGCGGTCGGGCACGATGCGGTGCGGCTGGGCCGGCGGGTGCAGGCGCTCTACCCCCTGGATGCGGATGCGGCTGCTGCCATGGCCTTGGATGCGGGCACCCATGCTGATCAGCAACTCGGCCAGATCGGGGATCTCGGGCTCCTGCGCGGCGTTTTCGAGCACGGTTTCACCTGCGGCCAGGGTCGCGGCCATCAGCAGGTTTTCAGTGCCCGTGACGGTGACCATGTCGGTGGTGATGCGTGCGCCCTTGAGTCGCGCCGCCTTGGCAACGATGTAGCCATGGTCGACCGTGATCTCGGCCCCCATGACCTGCAGGCCCTTGATGTGCTGATCCACCGGCCGCGAGCCGATGGCGCAGCCACCGGGCAGCGACACCCGGGCCTGGCCAAATCGGGCCAGCAATGGGCCGAGCGCCAGGATGGACGCACGCATGGTCTTGACCAGTTCATAGGGCGCCTCGGGTGCCGAAATCCGGCTGGCGTCCAGCGCGACCACATGCGGATGATCGATCGATCGCTCTGCAACCACGCCCATGTGGCGCAGCAGCTTGAGCATGGTGGACACGTCTTGCAGCTGCGGCACGTTGTGCAAGGTTGTGGTGCCTTCAACCAGAAGGGCCGCACACAGTTCGGGCAAGGCCGCATTCTTGGCGCCTGCGATGGGCACCATGCCGTTCAGACGGCGACCGCCGCGTACGAGGAGTTTGTCCATGAGCCGAGCCTTGGTGCCGGGGCCGCTCGCTGGACCGGGGGCCGGGCGCCTTTCGGGCGCCAGCAACGGCCACCCGCAGCGCGCAGCCGCAGGTTGATCAGTGGGAGTGGTGCGGTGCCGCGGGCGATGAGGCCCATTCGGCGGGGGTGAGCGTCTTCATCGACAGCGCGTGGATTTGCTCACGCATTCTATCGCCCAGGGCCGCGTAAACCCTTTGGTGTCGCCGAACGCGTATCAGGCCTTCGAACTCGGCCGAGACGATGGTGGCAAAAAAATGGCGACCATCACCGTCTACTTCAAGGTGTTGGCAAGGCAGGCAGGCGGCGATGTAGCCGCGTACCTCGTCGGCAGTGGGATCAGACATGCCTGGATTATCTCAGTACATCGAAACCGGGTGCTGAACACCTGCGGCGCTGTGAAACGCAAGCGCCGCGGAACCGGCTCTGCGGGGCCGGTGGCGGTGCCCCCTTGAGGGGGCGAGCGAAGCGCGTAGTTGAGGTTTAAGGTCTCAGCTTGTAGCCGGTCTTGAGCAAATGCAGCGCAATCGCCGACACCCCCACGAAGGCCGAACCCACCACGCCCAGGCTGAGCCAGGGCGAGACATCGCTGACGCCGAAGAAGCCTCGGCGAAAACCGTCGATCATGTAGAAAAACGGGTTCAGGTGGCTGGCCTGCAGCCAGAACGGCGGCAAGGAGTGCACCGAATAGAACACGCCCGACAGGAACGTCATGGGCATGATGATGAAGTTCTGGAAGGCCGCCATCTGGTCGAACTTGTCGGCCCACAGGCCGGCGATCAAGCCCAGCGCGCCCAGCATGCCGGCACCCAGTGCGGCAAACACGAAGATCCAGACTGGCTGCACGAAGGCCGGCGGCGCAAACCACACGGTGACGATGAACACCCCGAAGCCCACCATCAGGCCACGCACCACGCTGGCGCCCACATAGGCCAC